>JAIJLI010000510.1 GCA_022722495.1 Dialister sp.
TTGACATCTGTGTTTGTTCCAGCTACTGGCTCTTTAACGAGTTCTGCATTTTGTGCAGAAATGCTGAGTTTCTGCTCACCCTCACTCATCTTGAAGAGCACCGGAGTGCCGGCAGGGATCTCTGCTCCTTCATAACTCTCAAGGGTGATGCATTCATTATCGTTGTCAATACCTGTGAGACGATAGAACTTACATTCTGTTTCCTGGCTCTGGACAATGGCAAAAGGCAAGCAGAGCGTTCCCCAGGTAGTGCCAGCATTCATCGTGCGGCTGTAAGAGGCATCCTTGGCTGCGAACTTCTCGTAAGCCACGAAGTCCTTGCCATCGTCAAGAACAAGATTCTCCGTAGCAAGAGTTTTTCCTACTGCTCCAATCTTCTCCTCACCATTCTTACCTACCAGCTTAGTGAAATAGCCAGTCTTGTAGTTGGCGTATTGGTGGTCGGTAGCGAGCAAGAAATACTTTTTAAAACCTTTGAGCTTTGTACAATTTTTGAACATATTCTCACCATTTTGTACATTGGTCGTTACAAAATTATCGCTGACGTAGATGGTTGTGAGAGCGGTGGATGATTCATCTAACATATAGAACATACGGTTCATATCCCTCACCTCCGCTGTGTTGAAGTTTGTGAGATCGAGCGAGGTGAGAGCAGAGCAACCTTTGAACATACCGTGCATATCCGTCACCTTCGCTGTGTTGAAGTTTGTGAGATCGAGCGAGGTGAGATTGGAGCAACCAAGGAACATATTGCCCATATTCGTCACTTTCGCTGTGTTGAAGTTAGTGATGTCGAGCGAGGTGAGATTTGAGCAGTCACAGAACATACCGTTCATATCCTTCACATTCTTGGTGTTGAAGTCAGTGAGATCGAGCGAGGTGAGATTTGGGCAGTTATTGAACATAAAGTACATGTTCGATACATTCTTGGTGTCGAATTTAGTGAGGTCAAGAGATTTAAGATTGTAGCAATCCTGGAACATAGAACTCATATCCGTAATATTCGCTGTATTCAAATATTCAAGGCCTGAAATTGTTTCCAATGATGTGCAATTATAAAAGAATTCTTTCAATGATGTAGGAGCGTATGTCTTGAAACTCTCTTCGAAAACTATATTCTTGATAGCAACATTTCCTAAAGCTTTGCAAATTTCACCCACATTATTATATTTTTCTACAATGACACAGTTGTTTCCTATATCTGATATATTAGCATCAATAACTTTCTTGAAAGTCAATGTAGTGTTCTTAGCATTGTACTCTGCAATATAATTATTGTCAGAAATAGAGGTCGCTGTTTTCAGATCGTATATGAATGTGCGGTCAGCATCATCATTTCCTGAAGGGTCTTTTTGGTAATACAACTTCAAAGTATGCTCGCCAGCAGATAAAGATTCTTTTATCTCTATTTGTCTTATTCCGCTAATCTCCTCAAACTTTTTGTTATCTATAGTAATAGTGGCTTTATCAAAATAAGATTCAGAAGAAACGAGATGCTTGAATGTCAAGAATATAGGCTTTTCTACTTTGAAGTTGACTACAGTCTCTGAAGTACTTCCCCCTTCCACATTATAATTACTTGACATCAGCCCTGTGCTTCCTTCTGGAATTTCGAAGCTAATATCTGTCATTCCTTCGGCTTTCAAGTCCATCATCTGCCAAGGATAATCACCATTGTCAGTAATGGTAACATCAGTTATACCCTCCAAGCTATTGAACAAAGCACAGCGGGGGGCTGTCTGCGCCACCATACGTGTAGGTACAAACAGCAACATGAACAACATCAATGGGAACAGAGCAATCCTTCGGAACTTACCCCCCCAGCCCGTCCGAGAACGGCCGTTTTGGGGTGTATCACATAGGGTGGAACCGCTATCGCGACTCCACCTAAGCCCATTTAAGGGCATATATTTT
>JAIJLI010000511.1 GCA_022722495.1 Dialister sp.
GTTCTGCTGCTAACATAGTTTTGAGGTTTTAATAATGTTGCTGCAAAGGTAACAAGCATAATGATTAAAAAAAAGGCTGCATCGCGGATACGCTTACGTCTGATTTCATAGCGTTTCGTAAGAAAACCTCATAACATGCTGTATATTAACATATTAGCTCCAAACGCTCAAAACTCAAGAATTTCGCACCAAAGATTTTGTTGTGCGCTCAGCTCATAGTATTGAGCGTTAGAAATGCAAATATTGTGTCGGACGGTGTGCCGTCCGAATTAGGAATTTTGAATTATTCAGTTGTGAATTACAGCAGACGAGGCAAAACTTAGGAGGCTATGGCGTCTCGCCGTAGCCACGCACCCTCCTATAGCTGATAATCTATCAATCCCCCTTCGGGTAGGGTGTTCAAAATCCTCATAATTCTTATGTCCAATTTGTCTCCCAAATATCCACCTAACTAACAGTAAATCAATAACCATCTTTTTCTCGCAAGATTGCCAATTTTTCGCAATAAGGTTGCCGTTTTCTCGTTTATTTTTATATCTTAGCGATTGCAATCGGAGAAATCCGACTATGCACAAAACGATTTGTCAAAATTAAATCCTTAACATCATGAAAGAGATTTACGACATCAACATTCAGCGCATGAATAACGGTGCGCATTTCACGTTTGTAAGTAACATTCTTGCACGTGCAGAAGCCGATACAGCCGTCAAGGGCAAGGCTTCAGAACTCGTCAGTAATTTCAAGGTTGCCGTTGCAGCAGAGGACGAAGCCTTGAAAATTTCACAGAAAAGTCTCTTGACTGATGATATTGCTAAGGCTGACATCGACCGTGACGCTCTCTATGCTGGCTACAAGAAAGCCGTTGAAGCATTCCTTGCTATGCCTATCGCTGACATGGCACAGGCAGCAAAGGTTCTCGCACAGCACATCAAGGACTACAAGATTAACACCGCTGGCCAACTCGATAAGGAGACTGGTCTTTTGGTTAATTTCATTACAGACCTTGAAGACAAGTATTCCGCACAAGTTGCAAAGTTAGGCTTGACCGCATTTGTTACCAACATGAAGGAAGCCAACGAACGAGTAAGAATGCTTACCTTGCAGCGTACTAATGAGAAAATGGGTGTGACAGTTGGAGCTTTGAAAGCAGCTCGCACTTCAAGTGATGATGCCTATCGTGCATTGGTAAAAATGGTAAATGCCCTTGCCCTCGTTTATGGCGAAAAGGATTATACGGCTTTCATAGACTATGTGAATACGGAAGTTACCCACTACAAGCGTGAGGTTATCGGGCAAAAAGCCAAGGCTCCATCTACTTCGGGCAGCACAAGTACACCAAGCGGTAACGGTTCGGCATCTGGCTCTGGTTCTTCTTCAAGTGGTGGCTCTACATCGGGTGGAAGTTCATCATCCGACGGAGAATGAGGAGTTATTGAATTGGAGTAAAGACGAAGTAAAAATTCCATACCACTCTCTTCATTTTCAGAGTGGCATGGAATTTACATAAATGAAATAGATATGGAAAAAGAGGATATTATAAAAAACATCCTTTCTGTTTGCAATGATATGGGGGTATCTTTCCATAAGAAAGTAAAGACCGATAAATGGAAAGCTGATATAGTTGTGGATTACCAAAACTACAAAGTTGCATTTAATGTTTGCAAAAATCCACGTAATATAGAGGAAACATATACAACAATGCGTAAAGAGCGGGTATGTGGATGTTGGCTTGTGCTTTCAGGAATGTACAATCGCTTTTCTCTGAGCAAATATCCTTGCTTTCCTGTTGAAGACAATAGTGAAGGTGTTCAAATACATTTAAGCCAAGTTTGGGAAGAGAAAAAGACTCTTTTGTTGTCTGATTTCGTGTCTTCACTAATACAAGGAAAAATCAGATACGCAGAAA
>JAIJLI010000512.1 GCA_022722495.1 Dialister sp.
CCTCCTTCCTTTGGAAGGAGGTGCCCCGAAGGGGCGGAGGTTGGCTCTCGAAGCGGTATTTTCACACGCGGGGATGCTAACCCCGCCTCGCTTCGCTCGTCTGCCCCTTCCAGAGGAAGGGGCGAGAATGATTCTTAATCGGACATCGTCCTTTATATAAATTGACGCGGAGCGGTGGATAGGGTGCTCTCATAAACGACGTACTTGAGACGCTCTTTCCCGCTCTCTTTCATACCGCTAGTACCCTATCCGCCCCTTCGGGGCACCTTCCCCTCGAGGGGAAGGCTGACGATACAAGGATACCGTCATCTGAAATGCGGCGATGCCGCCACCGTACTCCTGAGCCGGAGGCGAGTGACTTCACTCGGCGCCTTCTCAGTCGTCTCTGTCTACTTTGTACTTACGTTCGAGTTCCTTGTACGTATCGAGACCGATGATGCTGTTGAAGTGTCCGAATTCGATCATATTCTTCAGGTGATCTTCGGTCGTTCCTTTGTCTTTCAGGTCGGTGAAGAGATCGTACAGGGTCTTGGAGATCGCATAGACTGCACTGCAAGCCCAGAAAACGACGGAGTATCCCATTTCCTCAAGCTCTTTGGCCGGGATGAGCGGTGTCTTGCCGCCTTCGATCATATTCGCTACGAGGTATGCACCGCTTCCTTCAAGGCCTCTGGCAAATTTTTCCAGCTCTTCGCGGCTGCCGATGCCATCAGCGAAGCAGATCTCTGCGCCCGCATCCGCATAGCGCTTGCTTCTTTCGATCGCATCATCGATGCCGTAGACAGCGCGGCTGTCCGTGCGGGACATGATCATCGTTTCCTTATCAAAGCGGGCATCGACGGCGGCGCGGATCTTCTGTGCGTGTTCTTCCGCAGCGATGACCTGCTTGCCGTCCATGTGACCGCAGCGTTTCGGCCATGCCTGGTCTTCGAAGAAGATGCAGGCAGCGCCTGCCTGTTCGAACATCTGCTCTGTGCGGATGATATTGAGCGCATTGCCGTAGCCGGTATCCCCGTCAGCGATGATCGGGATATTGACCGCATGGCAGATGCCGGTCAGCTGCTCTGCCATTTCCGTGCAGGAAAGAAGGCCGACATCCGGCTGTCCGAGACGGGACGCGGAGACGGAGTATCCGCCCATGGCAAGGGCCGGGATGCCCGCCATCTCTGCGATCTTCGCGCCCAGCGCATCACCGACACCAGGGGCGATCATAATGTGTCCGGATTTCAGGTTTTCACGGAAAGCGATACGTTTTTCAGTGGCAGTTTTCATGATTTTCATAATGGGTTCCTCCTTGGGATGATCGATGATCGTAAATGAATTGTCGGCAGGGAAACAGGGGTCGGCTCTCGCTCCGGTTTTTTCACGTCTTATTCCGCATCTAAAAAAGCCTCCCCGACCCTTCGGTCAGGGAGGCGCATCAGCGCGGTACCACTCCTGTTTCTCACTCCGCCATCCATCATGCAGGTATCGCAAAAAGAAAAGCCCCTGTCCTTACGGACAAGGGCGTCATACGCGGTACCACCTTACATTATACTTAGGCTTATCCTTAACGCGGACCAACGCTTCGCTTACTGATTTCAACGAAGTGCTCTCAGGTGACACACTGCTTTTCCATACCGGTTCCCACCTTGTCCGGCTCTCTGTGATATCCAAGTCCAGCTTACTCCTGATCCTCGCATGTCTTTATGTGGAATATTATAGGGCAGAGGGATGGACATTGTCAAGAGGTCATAGAAAAGACCTATCAAGCCCCTCCTCCGGCGTAAGGAAACACTGATTCAATCGTTGTCAGATTTTATTCTTGGATTTTTATACAGAGCAAGGAATCATCTGACGCGAATAGCGAGCTATTTAAGGAAGATGATGACGAAGCTATGTATAAAAATCCATATGAAA
>JAIJLI010000513.1 GCA_022722495.1 Dialister sp.
GGGTTCAGGTTGATGGGTTCAGGGTGTGGTGGCAGCTTCGCTGCAAAATATATATTCGCGGCGAAGCCGCCCCCACAAGTTTGAAAGCAGGGATGCGTGGCTAGGGATTGGTGACTTGTGACTAGGGATTAGGTTTGCGGTACGAGAAAAACGCTAATTTCAAATCTCCGCGGTGCTTCTGATTTTTATGCGCCGCACCACCATTTCACATTTCTAATTTCTCATTCAAGAGAAACTTTCAAACGTAATCAAAGGGCAGCACAGCCCACGGGTGAACCCCGAACCCTGAACCATTTCATAATATATACTCAAAAAAACGCTAAGGAGACAATCGAATGCATATTTTTTTGACGAATGATGATGGATATGAAGCACCGGGCATTGTCGCCATGGCGAAGAAGCTCGCGACGCTCGGGCGTGTGACGGTGATCGCGCCGGATAAGGGACGGAGCTCCTGCTCATCCTCCCTGTCGCTGCAGACATATCTGCGCCTGTGGTACAAGGAAAGCTATGGGGAGAACATCACTGTGCTCGCCTGCAGCGGGACGACGGCAGACTGTGCGAAGCTCGCACTCTGCCACTGGCTCAAGAGCGATATGCCGGATCTCATCGTCTCTGGGATCAACAATGGCTACAACACAGGAAGCGACTGCATTTACAGCGGGACCGTCGGCGGTGCGCTCGAGGGCATCTTTGCCGGGATACCGTCTATCGCGCTCTCTGCGGAGACGACAAAGGAGGAGGCTTTTTTAGAAAAGGCATCAGACTTTGCCTTGGATGTCGTGAAGCGATATTTCATCGAGAAGAACTATCGCGGCATCCTGAATCTCAATATGCCAAAGCCAGCCGAACATCTCTCCTTCGCGCATCTCAAGGTGAAACGCCTCGGCCTGCAGCACTATGACAATGCGATCCAGGAAATGAGAGATCCGTCCGGTCATCTGGGCTTCTGGCTCTCCGGCAAGGCGCTCTCCTGCGAAGATCCGGAGACGGATGTATACTGGGCGCATCGCGGCTATCCGACCCTGACGCCGATCACTTGGGATCAGACGGAAGCAGGAAAGCTGGATGTGGTCAGAAAGATCACGGATGAGGCCGGGCAGTAAGCCAAGAAAGCGAAAGGCATGGCGGAGAAGGGGCGAATACCCGTTTGACAGTGAGCCGGCATAGCGTATGTATCGCACGCAAAACTCCTTCTGACAGTAGTCCATGGGCCGGCATGTGTGTCGCAGTCTCTTTAAGGAAACGCGGATCCCCGCTGATGATGAGAGGATCCGTGGTTCCTTCTTTTTTTAATTGACAGAACACCCCAGGGGGGTGTAGTCTATGGATAGCCGGGGAGCAGAGATCGGGGATCGGAAATGGATTTATGTGATTCTGCTGGACCGGATGGCTTATTTTTATAGGATCTGCACCATTGATTTCGAAAGGATATCTGTCATGACTGAAAAAATAACGACCACATCCTGCGAGTGCTGCCGTCACACGGAGCGGACGGAGCGGGAAAGAAAACGGCTGATGACGCGGCTCAAGACCATGGAGGGACAGATCCGCGGGATCGAGAGGCTTGTAGAGAATGATGCCTACTGCCCCGACATCGTGATGCAGGTCTCTGCTGTGTCAAATGCGCTGAACAGCTTCAACAAGCTCCTTCTTGCGGCCCATATCCGCGGCTGCGTCGCCGAAGATATTCGTGAAGGCAAGGAGGATAAAGTCGATGAGCTCTGCGCGATGCTGGAGAAATTGATGAAGTAGAAAGGAGCGGCGTCATTTTGCGTGAAGTGAGAGGAAGCCGGACTTTGTGCGAATAAATGGCAGACCGATTTCTAGTGCTCCCTTTCATAGGAAGAAGCAGAATAGTTGACTTGTTTTTTTAGAAAGGGGGATGGGGAAGGA
>JAIJLI010000514.1 GCA_022722495.1 Dialister sp.
GGAGGATGATATGGATACGTCCCTGGCTGAGGAAGTTCAGCACGCCGCAACCACGCTGGAATCAGACCGTTTTTTCTTTATGTCGCCTTACCGCAGTTTTACCACGTCAGGCTGTTTTTCCCGTTTCTCTGAACCCGCCGAGGGCGGTGATAACCCGTCGGGGGCCTTCCAGCAGAAACTGGCTCAGGCTTTCCGCAACGCGAAGGCCAGCGGCATTGCCCATCCCGTGATGGTGGGAGCCATCCCGTTCGATACCCGCAAGCCCTCATCCCTGTTTATTCCGCAGCACTGGCAGACCTTTCTTCTCGGTCTTCTTACTCTATCTCTTCTGATCATGCTAGTTTATCCTCCAAAATCAATGTATCTCAGAACGGAATGTCTTCATCCTTGGAAGCCTGTCCGAACTGACCAAAACTGCTTTTCGGCTGGCTCTGTGGTTGGCTCTGACCGAACTGGGAAGCCCCGTTATTGAAGCCGCCATTGTTTGCGCCATATCCGCCATTGGTGTTATATCCACCATTGGCATCATAACCACCATTTCCACCAAAAGCATTACCCTGAGACTGCTGATGAGAAGGTGCACCAATCGGAATGGCAACAAAGTTAGCATTCACTTCACTGATCCATCTTCTCTGTCCATCTGGTGTGTCGTAGGAACGAGTGGTATAACGGCCCTCCACGAAAACGCGGCTGCCTTTTTTCAGCTGATTTCCTACAGCTTCTGCCAGATTGCCCCAAGCCACAACGTTAATCCAGTCAGTGATCTCTTTCTGTTCGCCCTGTGGTGTCGTATACATACGGCTGACAGCGACACTAAAAGATGCAACGGCGCGGCCGGTCTTTGTTGCACGCATAACCGGATCCCGCCCCAAATTACCCATGATTTGAACTGAATTCATTGTGCTACCTCTTAGTCATCCTGTTTTACAATGATGTGACGGATAATTTCTTCATGAATTTTGATAACGCGGTCAAGTTCTTTGATCTCTGCCGGGTCAGCCTGGAAATCTACTACTACGTAGTAGCCTTCGCTCTGGTGTCTGACTTCGTAGGCAAGATGACGTTTGCCCCATTCATCAACTTTGTCAACGGTACCACCGATTCTGGTGATGGTGTCCTGTACCAGTTTGACAGCAGCTTTGATAACTTCATCATTAGCTGCATTCACAATGAACATAACTTCATACTTTTTCACGAAATTCGCCTCCTTTTTGGACTTATGTCCCATGCTCTCCATGGGAAGAGAAGTTGCCTGCATCAAAGCAAGCTTTTATATTATAGCGGATGGGAAGAGAAAATGCAAGGAAAATATGATTAAAATTGGGATCCGGATGCGGCGATGCCGCCACACCACGGAAGCATTTATTTCCCTATCCCATATACTTCCATCGCATTCCGCTTCGTCTGCTCTGCGATCTCTTCCGCCGATACACCCTTGAGACGGGCGATCTCTTCCGCCACAAAGCGGACGTTAGACGGATCATTTCGCTTCCCGCGGAAGGGCGGCGGGGTGAGGTAAGGACTGTCCGTTTCTATGAGGAGCCGATCCATCGGTATCTCTTTGGCGACTTCCTTGAGCTTCAGGCTCTTTGGAAAAACGACAGGCCCCGCAAAGGAGATGTAGAAGCCGAGCTTCATGAGTTCCTTCGCTGTCTCCAGACTGCCTGAAAAGCAGTGGAGGATCCCCCGCAGATTCCCTCCCTGATGTGCTTTCAGGATAGAGAGCGTATCTCCATGGGCGTCCCGGTCATGGATGAGGATGGGAAGCTCAAGCTCTTTGGCAAGCTCAATCTGTCGGGCAAACCAGTATTTCTGCGTTTCCTTATCCGTGTAAAGATAGTAATAGTCCAGCCCGATCTCCCCCACCGCTTTCACCTTATCATGCGTCCGGG
>JAIJLI010000515.1 GCA_022722495.1 Dialister sp.
TCCCTGAACCCTGAACCCTGAACCCTGAACCCTGAACCCTGAACCCTGAACCCATCCATATTTTATATAAGGACGACAATCTATGTTTACAGTAACGAAACGAATCGAAGTATCCGGTGCGCATTTCCTGCACCTGGACTATGAAAGCAAGTGTACGAATCTCCATGGGCACAACTGGATCATTACGGTCACGGTGCAGAATGACACGCTCGACCACAATGGCATGGTCGTGGATTTCTCCAAGATCAAGGAGATCGTGAACCAGTTCGACCACCATGTCATCAACGATGTCTTGGGGGGACTGAATCCGACGGCGGAGAACATCGCGAAGTGGCTTTGCGACCGCATTCCTCACTGTATCCGCGTGTCGGTGCAGGAGACGGAAGGGAATGTGGCGACATATGAAAAAGACTGAAGCGTACCGCTATGATGACGGGTTCTTCCACGTGACGGAGATCTTCGACAGCATCGACGGCGAAGGGAAACGCACGGGCCTCATGGCGATCTTTGTGCGCCTTGCGGGCTGTAACCTGCGCTGTAGCTACTGCGATACCGCCTATTCGCTCTCGCTCACGGACACGGCTGAAGCGCTGACGGAAGAAGAGCTTCTTTCTCGCATCCATGCCTTCCCGTGGAAGAAGATCACGCTGACGGGCGGTGAGCCGATGCTCCATCCCGTTCGCCACCTGTGTGAAGTCCTTGGCAAAGAGGGCTATGAGGTGAATATTGAGACGAATGGCGCGGTGGCCCTCTTCCAAGAGCGGCCGCAGGGGACATTCTACACGATGGACTTTAAATGCGGCGGAAGCGGCATGAAGGAACGGATGCTGGAGAAAAATTTCAGGCTCCTCGGGAAAGAGGATGTGCTGAAATTCGTCGTGAGCTCGCAGGCCGACATGGATGAGATGAAGGCGATCATCCGCGCGCATTTCCACAAGGGCGAAGACCCTGCCTTCTATGTGAGCCCGGTGTGGGGACGCATCGCCCCTGCCGACTTGGTGGAGTATGTCAGACGAGAGAGATTGAGTGATGTCCGGGTCCAGGTGCAGCTGCACAAGATCATCTGGGATCCAGAGAGGAGAGGCGTATAATGGTCGATCTAAAGAAATTGGAAGAAGCTGCGCGGCTCATCATCGAGGCTGTCGGCGATGATCCCACACGCGAAGGCCTCGTCGAGACCCCGAAGCGCTTTGCGGACATGATGGCGGAGCAGTTTGCTTATAATGCGGTATCCAATGAAGATATCGCCCGGGAATTTGAAAAGACCTTCGAGACGCCGGAGAGCGATATGGTCGTGGTGAAAGACATCGACATCTTTTCCCACTGCGAGCATCACATCGCACTGATGTACAATATGAAGGTCGCGGTCGGCTATATCCCTCGCGGCCGCGTCATCGGTCTTTCGAAGATCGCCCGCATCGCAGATGCTGTCTCGAAACGTTTTCAGCTGCAGGAACGCATCGGTACGGACATCCGTGATATCATGCGTCTCGTGACACATGCCGATGACGTCATCGTATTCATCGAAGGGGAACACTCCTGCATGACCGCCCGCGGCATTAAGAAGCCGGGGACAAAGACACGGACGCTGGCGTCCTCCGGCGCTTTTAAGACGGACAACGCGCTCAGAAAAGAATTCTTGGAAATGGTGAAATAGAAGCCCATAGAAGCCCAAAAGGAGCTGTGAAGGAATGAATCCTCATTTCTTCACAGCCCCTTTTTACTTTGCTTTCATTTGGTTCAGGGTTCAAGGCTCTCGTGGCGGCTTCGCCGCCTTTTTTAGAAGATGGTATTCTCGTATCGCAGCCTTCCCCTCTAGGGGAAGGTGCCCGAAAGGGGCGGATAGGGTGACTATGGCATGAAAGACAGCTGGGATAAGGTT
>JAIJLI010000516.1 GCA_022722495.1 Dialister sp.
CTCGGACTCAAGTCCTCGAAACTCGTCCTGCAAGCCGCCCATCTCATCTGGAATGAGGCCCTGATTTTCGTATTCCAAGCGATCATCGTCACCATCATCCCTGCCCTCATACTCTTCGTGGCACAGGATTTCCAGGCCGCGCTGGAAGGCTTCCTTGGCGTCATCGGCAAGCTGCTCGCTGCCTGGTCCTCCATCTTTCTCGTAGACTACCTGATGCTCCGCGGAAAGCAGGGCTATAGTCAAATACTCCTGACCGATCCCTCCGCCAATGAAATCAATTACAACGGCGTCATCAGCTGGATCATCGGCTTCGCTGTCGGCATGCTCTTCTCAAAAACCTTCTTCTTCACCGGCCCATTCGCAACAGGCATCTTTGCCGGCAACAGCCTGAACGTCCTCCTGACCCTGGTCGTTGCCGGCGGTCTCTATTTTCTTTTGACTCTCTGCCATAGGCAGAAGAGATTGGAATAAAGAAAGACGGGATTCCCATGGAAGAAAAATCTCTCAAACGCATTTTGATCTTAGGCTCCGCCGTCATCGATGTCATCGTCACGATCGACCGTCTGCCCCTCGCCGGAGAAGACATCCCCGGCCTTCAAAAAGGCATGCTCGTCGGCGGCTGCGCATTCAATGTCTCAAAGATTCTGGACGGCCTCCAGATCCCGCACGATCTCTGTGTCCCCGTGGGACAGGGTATGTATGCCGACCGCATCCGCGAAGCCCTCCACGAAGGCGGCCATGAAATCCTGATCGAAGATGACCGCGAAGACAATGGCTATTGCCTTTCACTGGTCGAAAAAGACGGCGAACGCACCTTTATTTCCATCGATGGCATCGAGACGAAATGGCAGGACGCATGGCTGGAACGCCTCCATGCCGCCGACTATGACTACCTCTATGCTTCCGGCTATGGCTTCCAGGACGGCAACTCCAGCGGAGAGGTCCTCCTGCGCTTCCTGGGCGGCAAGAAAGCCGATGCAAAACTCATTCTCGACCCAGGCCCGAGGCTCTTAGGCAAACAGTTCGAAGAGAAACTGCTGCAAATGGGCACAATCCTGGAAATGAATCAGTCCGAAGCAAAAGCCATGGGACAATCGGAAAACGTCCGCCAAGCAGCGGAAAATCTTCATCACCGAACCGGCCAGCCTGTCATCATTACGATGGGACAGGCTGGGACACTTCTCCATACGACAGAGGGAGAAGAGTTCATCCCCACTGTACCGGTCAAGGTCATCGATACCATCGGTGCCGGCGACTCGCACACCGCAGGCTTTATCGCCGCCCTCGCAAGCGGAAAGTCCCTCCGAGAAGCCTGCCGTGAGTCAAACCGCGTCGCAGCCTGCGTCGTGCAGCACGTAGGCTGCTCCCTGCGGTAAATAGACTCACAAAAAAAGCATGGATTGGATGTGATCCATGCTTTTTTGTGCATAATTTCCTGTTGCAGAAAATCATCATTCTTTAAAAATCCACTCCGTGACTTTTTTCCCGCCCCAGATCGCGATCCCTGTCAGCCAAAGGTCTGAAACGAAGGGGATCATGGGAAGGTAGGACGGATCCATATAGACCTGCCAGCTTGCCTGCGGAAGATGGAGGGAGATCACCATCGGGATATAGAGGAGCATCAGCCAGAATATCCCGCTGAAAGCACACACCGTGATGCGTCGTCCCTTCGTCCCGGAAAGTGCCAGAAAGAGATAGATCCCGAATGTCATCATGCCGAGGATGATTTTCCCGTAGAAGACAAAGCCGAAAACCTCCAGCAGGAAGAAGCTCGCCGTGAAAGGATCAAGGCGCATGCCATTCGCATAGTAGAGCCCCAGAAAGGAGAGAATGGCAAAACCGGGAATAAACCCGCTGAAATAAGCCGCGCCCAGCCAGACCT
>JAIJLI010000517.1 GCA_022722495.1 Dialister sp.
GCTCGTGCTCTTCTTCTTCCTGCGTGGCTGGCGCTCGACGGCGTCTGTCATCATCGCGATCCCGACGTCGCTCATTTCCACGTTCTTCGTCATGTACATGGCAGGCTTTTCCTTCAATATGATGTCGCTCATGGGGATGACGCTCTGTGTAGGGATCCTTGTCGATGACTCGATCGTTGTTTTGGAGAATATCCACCGACATCTGGCCAAGGGGGAGGATGCAAAGGAGGCGGCGGTAACAGGGCGTATGGAGATCGGCATGGCCGCCATTGCGATCACGCTCTGTGATGTGGTGGTTTTCCTCCCGATCGCTTTCATGTCGAGCATGACGGGGCAGTTTTTCAAGCAGTTCGGTCTCACGATCGTTTTTGCTTCTCTCTTTTCCCTGTTCATCTCCTTCACGCTGACACCGATGCTGGCATCGAAATTTTTCAAGAACGGCGTACATGTCCCGGATACGAAGCTCTGGCGCACGGTGGAGAAGATCGAGCAGAGGATGGAGGATGCATACGGAGAGGCCATCGCCTGGAGCTTTAGGCATAAGAAGAAGCTCTTCGGCGGTGTCGCCATCGCCTTCTTCCTTTTCATGGCGATGGTGCCGCTCGGCTGGATCGGGATGGAGTACATGCCGCGCACGGATGAGAGCGGCTTCAATGTGAAGATCCAGCTCCCGACGGATGCGTCTGTCGAGCGCACGGATGCTGTCACGACGAAGCTCGAGAGCTACCTTGCCGAGGTGCCTGAGGTGAAGTCCTACATGGCGATGGTTGGTGGGGGCAGCGGGGTGAATTCCGGCCGTATCCGCGTCTCTCTTGTCGATCGGCAGGATCGCAGCCGTGATATCTGGTCTATCACAAACGAGATGCGCACATGGATCGATGATAATATCACAGACGGCGATGTCCGCATCAAGGAGGATCAGGCGTCTGTCTCCGGTACGGCCGGCGGCGGTCTGGGAAATGGCGGGGGCGCCTTCCGCCTGGAGCTGCGCGGCAATGACATGGCTGATCTTATTCGTGCCTCCGAGATGGTGCAGCAGATGCTGAAGAGCGGCGCCTACGGCGTGACGGATGTCAGCTGTACGTATCAGGAGGGGCTGCCGGAGATATCCCTCATCCCTGACCGTGAGAAATTGAAACACTACGGCGTCACGGTCGGCTCTCTCTATGACACGCTGTCGTCCGCGATCAGCGGCGCAGGCGCAGGCGTCCTGCCGAATGATCCGCAAAATAACGGCAATGACACGGATATCAATGTTTATTTCAAGGGCGGAGAGTCGTACAGGACAAGTGACCTGGCGGCGATCCCCATCAAAGGGCAGACGGGCATCATCCGCATGTCTGATGTGGCGGAGCTCAAAGATGAAACGGGGCCGATCACCATCCTGCGTACGGACAAGCAGCGCGCTATCATCATCGGCGCAAATCCCGGCGAGCAGGATCTGAACGGGCTCATCCAGCGTTTCACGAAGGATCTCCATCAGACGGGGCTTCCGAAATCGGTGAATTTCCGCTTCTCCGGACAGGCTGACAGTATGCGTGAAAGCTTCATAGAACTTTTGTCGGCGCTTCTCATGGGGATGCTCCTCGTGTACATGATCCTCTCCGTCCTCTATGAATCGGTAAAGACCTCTTTCATCCGCATGTTCTCGCTGCCTTTCGGTCTGATCGGCTCGCTTCTCTTCCTCTTCCTTATGAATGACACCATCAATATTTATTCCATGATCGGGATCATCGTCATGGATGGCGTGGTCGCGAAGAATGGCACGCTGCTCCTTGACTATACGCTGACGCTCATGCATCAGCACGGCATGGCGGCGAAAGAGGCCGTCATAGCGGCCGGCCGCGCGCGTCTGCGCCCGATCTTCATGACGACCTTCAC
>JAIJLI010000518.1 GCA_022722495.1 Dialister sp.
CTCCTTGGTGCTACGTATTTCTGCTTTCACACATCCTTCGTTTAGCGGTCTGCAAGAAAGATTTCTCGCTTCGCTCGAAATGACGATACGAGGATACCATTTGCGCAGCTATCAAGATTTCCCAATCCCTGGTCACCAGTCACTAGTCACTCGAAGCTCCTAATCCCTAGTTACCAGCCGCTACTTGTGTTCCTTATACCCAAGCTCCCTTAGGATATAGTCCTTGTTCTTCCAGTCCTTGCTGACCTTGACCCAGAGGTCGAGGAAGACGGGAGCGCCGATGAGACTTTGGATCTCTTCGCGGGCTTCCTGCCCTGCCTCTTTGAGGACGGTGCCTTTCTTGCCGATGATGATGCGTTTCTGCGAATCACGCTCGACATAGATCGTGCAGCGGATGTAGACCTTGCCATTTTCACGTTCATGGAATTCTTCTGTGAAGACGCCGATGGCGTGCGGCACTTCATCGCGTGTGCGCGTCAGGAGCTTTTCACGGACGATCTCCTGCACGATGTTTCTCTCCGGCTGGTCGGTCACCATGTCATCGGGGAAGTATTTCGGGCCTTCGGGCAGGTACTTTTCCACCATCTTCATGAGGACATCCAGATTCTCTCCCGTCTTGGCAGAGAGCGGGACGATCTCGGCAAACTTGTAGATCTTATCGTACTGCACGAGCTTCTTCAAGAGCTCGTCCTTGGAGATCAGGTCCGTTTTCGACAGCGCAAGGATGACCGGCACCTTGCGGTCCTTCAGGAGGGAAATGATGTAGCGGTCGCCCGCGCCCAGAGGATCGTTCACGGCGCAGAGGAAGACGATGAGGTCGACCTCGTCCAAAGCGTCCATGGTATTCTGACGGATCACTTCGCCGAGCTTGCTCTGCGGCTTGTGCATGCCGGGGGTGTCCAGAAAGACCACCTGGGAATTCTCGCCGTTCCATACGCCGGTGATCTTATTTCTGGTCGTCTGTGCGTGAGCAGACACGATGGAAATCTTTTCCCCAAGAAGGGCATTCATAAGTGTGGATTTACCGACATTCGGCCGCCCGACAAGAGCGACAAAGCCGGAGTGAAATTTGGTTTCGTTATTCATAGGATCTCCTAAAATAAAGATGATGGATGTACGGATCAAAGGCGGAAGGGCAAGGCGGCGGAAAAGACATCCGATGGTCATTGGCTGACGGCCTATGTCTCCTAGTCTCTTCGGCTTCCCCGAACGGTCACTGTTCTCCCGCTTCTTCCCTTTCGATCTCCCCTTCGGTCATCATGCGGGTGATGCCGCAGGCGGAGAGGATATCTTCTTCTGCCTTTCGCATGGCTTTCTTTTCTTCGGGGTCATAATGGTCATAGCCAAGAATGTGAAGGAAGCCGTGAACGGAGAGGTAAGCCACTTCGCGTTCCGTGCTGTGTCCGAATTCTTTGGCCTGCTGGATGGCACGATCCAGATTGATGACAATGTCTCCCAGCTCTGTTTCTTCCTCCGGAATGTCCTCCTCCCCTTCATTCAGTGCAAAAGAGAGAACATCTGTCGGTGCATCGACATTGCGGTAGTCGCGATTCAGCTCATGGATGGTATCCGCATCACAGATGAGGACGCTGATCTCTGCCTCTTCCGGCACCTTCTGCAGCTCTGCGCCCTTGGTAAGGACGGTGTGGATCAGCTTTTCGTAATTTTCGTCGTAAAATTTCATATCACTGTAATTGATCGTGATTTCCATGGTAACACCTCCGAGATCATGGATTTTCGAATGGAAGGTTCAGGGTGAGCCCATGGGACGTGTCGTCCCTTGATTGCGAATGAAAGCTCTACTCGCCAGTTAGGAGTGAGGAGTGAGGAGTGGTGGTGCGGCGCATAAAAACATAGAAGCGCCGCGGAGTATAAAT
>JAIJLI010000519.1 GCA_022722495.1 Dialister sp.
GAAATAAACGAAGAAACTATTACGTATTTGCTTTTTATTAAAAAAGGTGAGATTGATAAGTTGAATCCTACAAAGCGTAATTTTGTGAATGCAGATACAAAATTGTTCTTTAAGGCAATGGAGGATGTCTGTAAAATGCAAACGAAGGATTACCGTAGTTTGATAAACCGAAAATTAGAGAAGGAACAAGTACGTATTAGCGACATAATAATGCCATTCAAGCAATATGCTAATACTCCTTTAGCACCTCTCGTTTTCTTAGAATTAGGAAAGTTGTTAGAGAGAAGAGAACGAAAACTCGATGCAATTCGATATTATGAGCAAGTAAAGCTATTGTCTGATCAAAAAGATTTTCGCACAGTTGTAACTTGTCGTTGGATTCTTAGCAAAGAAATTCTTGCAGAAAAGACAGGAAATTCTCAATATGAGGAAGAGGCTAAACAAAAACGCCTAGCATTGGGCATAGAGGATGTTACTATTCCTGAAGTACCAAGTTTGACTGTTGCTAATTGGGAGAATTTGTTTTTGTTTGCAGTAAGTCTTGACATGAGAGTCTTGTCTGATGATGTGGAAGCTCTTGACCTTTCGCAAGAAAATGAACATAAGGTAACCTTGCCTCCAGCTCAAAATCCTGGTACTGAGTTCAGTACAAAGAAGCAAGTTTTTCGTTATGACGATTATGTTTTAACCTATTTTCCTAAGAAGAAGGAACTTAAGATTAGCTATGAGTCGGAAGAGGATGACTATTCTATTAAAATAACAAATGGAGAATTTCCTGAAAATGGAGATTTTTCTTTGAAAGGGAATAGGGTATACCTAGACGATCAGAAGGCAATAACTCCATTTGTTATTACAAGGACAGAAGCAGCATTGGTTGTTGAGATATATGATGATGATAAGCCAACAGGTATATCTGTTGTTACTTTGATTTAGAAAAAGTGGCATTTTATAATTGTAATCTTAATTACTGCAGCTTGAGAGCCTTTCATGAGGAGGTGAATTGCTGAATATACCAAGGAGGTTTTGGTGAGTATAATAAAGGCAGATATACGCAGTAGGTTTTCCGAACCTTATGCAAGTATTTATTGCCAACAATTTGATGATTTCAAAAATGTTGCAGATTTCTTGGAATTTGCAGCAAAGTTAATGAGGAGATAACATTTATGAAAGGAATAGTATTAGCAGGTGGTAGCGGTACACGCTTGTACCCAATCACCAAAGGTATCAGCAAGCAGCTGATACCAATCTTTGACAAGCCGATGATATATTATCCTATTTCGGTTTTGATGTTGGCAGGTATCCGTGAGATTCTGATTATCTCAACACCATTCGACTTGCCTGGTTTCAAGCGACTCTTAGGCGATGGTAGCCAACTGGGTGTGAAATTTGAGTATGCTGAGCAGCCTTCACCAGATGGCTTGGCACAGGCTTTCATAATCGGTGAGAAGTTCATCGGTAATGATTCTGCTTGCCTTGTACTTGGTGACAATATCTTCTATGGTGCAGGATTAAACCAATTGCTGCATCAGGCAGTAATCGATGCTGAGCAGAATAGTAAAGCTACAGTCTTTGGTTATCGTGTAAGCGATCCAGAACGATATGGAGTTGCTGAGTTTGATGAACAAGGCAATTGTCTCAGCATTGAGGAGAAGCCTGAGCATCCAAAGAGCAACTATGCTGTGGTAGGTTTATACTTCTATCCTAATAAGGTGGTGGAAGTGGCTAAGCATATCAAACCATCTGCTCGTGGTGAGTTGGAAATCACAACAGTAAACCAGGGGTTCCTGAAGGATAAGCAGCTGAAGGTACAGACCATGGCAAGAGGATTTGCCTGGCTTGATACCGGAACCCATGATTCCCTTTCTGA
>JAIJLI010000520.1 GCA_022722495.1 Dialister sp.
GAAAATAGCATAATATAATTCATGAACAATTGAGAGATTGTAGCAGAATGTCAATGAATTTTTAGCCTCAAAAAATGAGGGTACGTCATGGAGTTATGACACACCCTCATAATTATAATTTTTAGTCGTATTTCACGATTATCACCCCATCATGTTTACTCCATACTGCATTAAAAGGCGTTGCAAAATCGCAATCAATTTTCCCCATAAATTCATTGTTGCTATACACATCTAATCTGATTCTGTTCTTTCGATTTTCTGAATAAGTAAAGCTAATTTCTGAATTTCTAATTTTTTCTATGCAAAGACTGTATCTTATAGTCTTAGCGCTCTTTGGATTGATTTTTATAAATTTATTCTTTGCTTTTGTCAAATATGTCCATCTATTGTTTATATATGTAAGTAAACCATAAACCTTGCCAATACTAATCTGCTTTTTACCATAATTTTCAATTGTAATTGTTACAAATGAAGGTTTTTTATCATGGACAATTGCACTGATTTTTAAAGAATCATTCAAGTATGTTTTACTTTCATTTTTAATATTATATTCTTCTTTTGAGAAAACAGAAGTAGTCCCCAATATTAGTAAAATGAAGACGAAACAACCCAATGTCAATCTATTCATAATTTAATATCTTGTTAAGCCGAAGGTCTGATTTATTAAATAAGCCTTAATACACGCTCCATAAGTGATACCATTGTATGTGATACTCCCTAAATTAATCCCAACAGTATATCTCGTATTTGTCGCTTTTGTCAAGGCATAAACAATACCACCGCTATCACCACTATTTGAAGTATATTTTGCCAATATAACATCCTTGTAAATAGTTTTTTGTGCTGAGTTAGGAACGTCATAGCTTGCATTAAATATAGTTCCTGAACTTCTTTTAGAGACCATTCCAACCATATTTATCCAAGAGCCTTTTGGCGGTTGAGCCAAAGCTATAGAAAGTGTATCTTTTTGCAAATCTTTCATGAATTTGATTTTATTAGTTGGAGCATGTTTTTTTGATGTTATTGAACAAAATGCAGCGTCAACATAATACTCTTCCTTTGAATATAAACACTTGCCAATTTCTACGTTGGCTGAATCTTTTAAAATATCATTAACTTTTATAAAGTGACCTGCTGTGACAATGCCTATATTGCCATTTTTATCTTTAGCTCTATACCCTATAGATGCATTGTGTGTTTTGCCATCACGAATTGTCTTGATTTCACCAGCACAATCAATTCCGTCATTAAGAATGATTTTTCCGCAATTTACAAATTTGATTTTATTGCTATCGCAGATTTTTTTCTTGAATTCTTGGATTGTAGATGAATTTTTATGAAGCAACCCCACTTCTACTATATTTTCTTTTTCAGATATGCCATATATTGTCACATTTTGATATAGAAAGTTATTGCCTTCAAGTGCTTTTTGCCGAATATCCTCAACCACTTGCTGCAACTCTTTATAAGAGTATTGGCAACTTTCATAAATAGTTGAACGAGATAATGCTGCTCTAGTTTTTAGAACAGATACACCTTCTCCCTTTTTTACTAAGACTACAAGATTTCCATCATCATTTATATAGCATCCACCATAATAAGCAGGGATTTCAGCTGTGGACATACTTCTTGTTGGCGAACTATTTAATGATTTCATAAGTTCAAGATAATCTGCATAAGCATTCTCTTGAAGAGAGACCTCCTGTCCGTTTTGAACTTGTTGCGCTTCAACAGAAGCGTTCTTGTCTTGCTCTAAATCATTGTTGCAAGAATAGAATGTCAATAATCCTACTAAGCAAGCTAACATTTTTAAATACACTTTTGCTTTCATAATTAAAACGTTTTAAGTTGGAACTTATTTAT
>JAIJLI010000521.1 GCA_022722495.1 Dialister sp.
AAATACGCAGCACCAAGGCGTCGTTTCCCTGTCAATGCCTATGTGATACTGACCGCAGTGCAAGAAAGATCCCTCGGCTGCGCTCGGGATGACGATACGAGAATCTGATGTCTCCTAGTCTCTTAGTCACCAGTCACCCAGTCACTCGAGACTCCTAATCCCTAGCTACCAGCCACTAGTCCCCATCCTTAGTCCCTAGTCCCCCATTGCACGCAGCACGAAAGGTCCTTCCTTCTCCCCTTCGATCACTGCCTTGCCTCGGACGGCGGCGAGCTTTTCTTTCAGGAAGGAAATATACATCCACACGATATCTGCCGGTACGTCAGGCTCATCGCTCCACACGTAGCGCAGGATCTCCTCCTGTGTGAGCGCTTTGCCGGCATTCATCATGAAATACTTCATGAGCTTCGTCTCCTTGCTGCCGAGACGGATCGCGCTCTCCGCCGAGAGCTCCTGCTCTTCGACATTGAGCGTGACGCCGCCTGCCGAAAGGACGGCAGGGGTGAAGGCATTCGCGCGGCGTGTCATCGAGCGGATGCGCGCCAGAAATTCGCCCATCGCAAAGGGCTTCGTCAGGTAATCGTCTGCCCCCGCATCAAGACCTGCAATGCGGTCATCGACCTCCGTCTTGGCGGTGAGCATGATGATCGGCACCGTGCTGCCGCTCCCGCGGAGCTTGGCAAGGACTTCGATGCCATCCATTTTCGGCATCATGATATCAAGGACGATGCAGTCATACGCTTCGCGCTCCGCCATCTGCCAGGCAGACAGTCCGTCGTAAGCCGCATCGACCTCATAGCCGAAATGACGGAGCACCGCGACTTCGGCATCAGATAATGCTTTTTCATCTTCAGCAAGCAGGATCTTCATAGGTTTGACCTCAGTAGAAAATATAAGAGGGTGGGGATTAGGGGATAGAAGTGACTAGGGACTGGTGACTAGTGACTAGGGATCAGGGACTAGTCACCAGCCACCAGCTACCAGTCACGTCTTCCTTATCAGATTCCGGATCGTCTGCATGGAGAGGTCGCAGGAAGCGAGCTCATCGGCGCAGCGCTTGAGCTCACGGCTGATGAGCGCGGCATTTTCCACCTCGTGCTTGTACTTCATTTCATGCTCGAGCGCCGCCCAGGAGTCCATCGCGATGGTGCGCAGCTGGATCTCGATGAAGAAATGCCCCGGATCTCTGCCCCTCGCATCCTCATAGGGAGCGGTGACATCCAGGATCATATGGTAGCTGCGGTAGCCATTGGGCTTGACGTTTTTGATATAGTCCTTTTCCTTTACGACAACGACGCCGGGAAGAGCCTTCAAGCGGGAGACGTTTTCATAAATGTCATCCACGAAACGGCACACCATGCGGAATCCGATGGCGTCCTTCACGGCATAGAAGGCAGATTCAGCGGTGAGGGGAAATCCTTTCCGCGTGAGCTTCTCCTTCATGCTGTCTTCTGCTTTCAGGCGATACGAGAGATGCTCGTAAAGCATCTCTCCCGTCTTCTCTTTTTCTGCCTCGCTGTAGGCGCGGATGCCCCGCGCAAAGCCGTCCATGACAGCTTCGAGAGAGGCTTTATGGGGTCCGTAAATGGTCATAGATGCTCCTATCAGGGTTCTGGGTTCAGGGTTCAAAAGGTTCAAAGGGTTCAGGTGGCGGCTTCGCCGCATTTTAGATGACGGTATTCCCATATCGTCAGCCTTCCCCTCGAGGGGAAGGTGCCCCGAAGGGGCGGATAGGGCACTGGCGGCATGAAAGACAGATGACGCAGATGGAAAAACGTTTTTGCACAAGTGAGCTGTTTACGAAAGCACCCTATCCACCGCTGACGCGGTCCCCCTTCCCCAAGGGGGAAGGCTAAGAGGT
>JAIJLI010000027.1 GCA_022722495.1 Dialister sp.
TAAATTATCAAACCACATAATGTTTCTTTATATCTATTCTAGATAATATTTTAAAATTGCTTTTTCTCGATGCAAAGGTACATTAAAATGCGAACAAAACAAAATAATTCCCATTTTTTTTTGTATTATTCTCGATTTGCAGTACCTTTGCATCCGCTAAATGTAATAAGAATGAAAGATATTTGTTGTATTGGGCACGTAACCAAGGATAAAATCGTGACCCCGAGCAGTACGGTTTACATGGCTGGCGGCACCTCTTTTTATTTTGCCTACGCCATCAACCAATTGCCAAAGGATGTAAGTTTCTCGCTCATTACGGCGATGGATCCTACCGAGAAGGAACCGGTTGAAAAGATGCTCAAGGCAGGAATAGACGTCACCTTGAACCCATCGCGCAATACGGTTTTCTTCGAGAATATTTATGGCGATAATCCTAACGACCGTAAGCAGCGTGTGCTTGCCAAGGCAGATCCTTTCACCATCCAGCAGCTGGAGCATGTAGAGGCCAAGGTCTTCCACCTGGGCAGTCTGCTGAGTGATGATTTCTCACCAGAAGTGGTTGCCTTTCTTGCCAAGAAGGGAAAAGTTTCCATCGATGTGCAGGGATATCTGCGCGAGGTGAGAGACGAGAAAGTTTACGCCATCGACTGGAAGGACAAGCTCGATGTGCTCAAGAACACCTATTATCTGAAGGTGAATGAGACCGAAATGGAGACCATTACCGGACTGAAGGACCCGAAGGAAGCCGCCAAGCTGATTCATGCCTGGGGCGTAGCCGAGGTGATCATCACCCTGGGTAGCGAGGGTTCGCTGGTTTATGTAGATGATACGTTCTACGACATTCCAGCCTATCCTCCTCATGAAGTAGTAGATGCTACCGGATGCGGCGATACCTATTCGGCAGGCTATCTCTACAAGCGCCTGCAGGGAGCCAATCCGGTAGAAGCCGGCAAGTTTGCGGCAGCCATGTGTACCATCAAACTGGAGCACAACGGACCATTCAACCGCAGCATAGAAGATGTAATGAAAATCATCAGATAAAACAGATGAAACAATCATCACTTTTAAGAGAAAGGCAGTTTCCAACATGCAGGAAACTGCCTTTTTTCTTTGAGTTCACTCTCCGTTTACCCTCTGAAAATATGTTGTTTAGCAACTTTTTCCCTATATGAACCATTATGAACTTGCATAATACCACATTTTTTCATACCTTTGCAGAGTAAATGAAACTGACAGTTCCAGATACACCTAGGAAAAGTAATCATATAAAACAAAGAAATCATGAAACAGAAGAAGCATCTAGCAATCGTAGGGAGCATGCTACTCGCGTTAACCGCATGTTCAGGTGGCAGTTCCGAACTGGACCCTACACCTAGTCCACCCCCTTCAGCAAAAGTGCCTATCAGCATCAGCACTTCGATACTAAGCCGTGCTACTGATCTGGCTTTTGAAACGGGAGACCAGATAGGTCTGTTTGTTGTCAGCCATCAAGCCGACGGCTCTGCCGCAACACTCCAAACGACAGGTAACTATATAGACAACACGAAATTCACCTATGATGGAACCTGGAAGGCTGCAACTCCAACCTACTGGAAAGACAACAGCACCCACGCCGATTTCTACATTTATTATCCATATACAAGTTCTATCAGCAACATAGAGGTGATGCCTTGGACTGTAAATGCAGACCAGAGTACAACCGAGAACTACAAGGCTAGCGAACTTCTGATAGGCAAGACTACAGATGCGGTTCCTACAGAAAATACCGTAAAGATAGAAGCCAAACACGTGTTGAGCCAGATGATCATCAACCTCGTGGCAGGAAACAGATTCACAGAGGCTTCGCTTGCTGCAGCCAAGATTAGCGTAAAGATCAACCGCCTGAAGACACAGGCTACAGCCAATCTTTCTACAGGTGCCGTAACAGCCAAGGGCGATGATACAGACCTCATTCCGCTTAAGGAAGAAGGCAACAGCTACAAGGCGCTCATCATTCCGCAAGCCGTAGGCGAGGGAAATCTCATTACCGTAAATGTTGACGGCAGAGATTTCAATCTTCCTAAGTCATCCAAGTTTTCCGCTTTCGAGGCTGGCAGGATGCATAAGTTTACCGTTACGCTCAGCAAGACCAGCAACGGCGTGAATGTAAACATCAGCAAGTGGGAAGACGATGGTATCGACTATGGTGGTACAGCCGAATAAAAAAGTACAGACGATTTTCTATCCTAGAAATAATACGAGATGAACTTTCTTCTAGAGAAAAGTCATCTCCCCAAAACGAATTATTTATGAAAAGAGTAAAACATACCTTATTATATCTGCTTGCGGCAGGAGCCATACTTCTGACAGGCTGTAGCGATGACTTCTTCGGCGACAAGACCGAGCAGCACGACAGCAACCGCATCCAACTCTCGGGCGATATCGACCAGCTTGCCGTAACCCGCGTCAACGACAACGGCTTCTGCAACGGCGATGTGATGGGCGTTTATATCGTAGATTACGAGGGAAACAAGCCTGGAACCCTGAAGGTAAACGGCAATCGTGGCGATAATGTGCGCCACACTTTCGATGAGCCTAACTATAAGTGGAACTCCGCTTATGACCTTTTCTGGAAAGACAAACATACCCATATTGATGTGTATGGTTACTATCCGTTTGCCAACCCTGAGAGCATAGAGGATTATCAGTTTGAAGTACAGAAAGACCAGAGCAAGGCTACCGAGAATGGCGAAATGGGTGGCTACGAAGCGAGCGATTTTCTCTGGGGCAAGGTGTCGGATGTGGCTCCTACCACCAGCGTAATCCGTTTGCCTATGGCGCATCGCATGTCTAATGCCCGCGTTACCCTGATTCAGGGTTCCGGTTTTGCCGAGGGCGAATGGGCGAATCTGGAGAAGATTGTTCTGACAGCCAACGTAGCCCGCAAGGCAAGCATCAACCTTTCTACTGGCGAAATCAAGACTGCAGGTGCTGTAGAGAACACCATGACCATCCCATCTCGTACTAACGACGAGTGGCGCACCATCGTGGTTCCTCAAACCGTGGCAGCCGGCACAACCCTCTTCAGCATCACCATCGGCGGCGTACCTTATAAGTTCACTAAGAACGAGGCATTTACCTATGTATCTGGCAAGATGATGAACTTCGGCATCAAAGTAGATAAGCAGACCGGAAGCGGCGCTTACAAACTTACTTTGGTAAGCGAAAGCATTACTCCTTGGGAGAATGATTTGGTAAGCCATGATGCAACGGCGAAGGAGTACGTGGTTATCAACTCGACAGCAGGACATCTGAAAGAGGCGATTGCTGCAGCGAACAAGGACTATACCAAGATTAAGAATCTAAAGATTACGGGTGAGATTAATGCCCAGGATTTCTACTTCATGAGAGATTCTATGGAAATGTTATCAGCTATAAATCTCAAGGAAGTTATTATAAAAAAAGCCATGGGTTATTTGAATGCAGGCAATGGTGGTGACATAGAATACGATGATTACCAAATTCCATGTCTAGCAATGTATGGGAAAAATACTTTAAACCTCTTGGTTTTACCTGATAAGCTGACCAAGATTGGCATTGCAGCTTTCGGTGAATGCCAAAACTTAACAGGCTCATTAATTATTCCAGAAGGTGTTACAGAAATTGAAGTTGGTGCTTTTTTCAACTGTCGTGCCATGACTGGAGCAATTTCATTTCCATCAACATTAAAATACATAGGGCGCAAAGACAATAGATGGTGGTATGGAGGAACTTTTTCACAATGCGGATTCAATAGTGAGTTGATATTACCATCCAATCTAGAATGTATCAAAGGCGATGCGTTCCAAGGATGTGAAGGTCTATATGGCGAATTGCGCCTTCCTGAAAAGCTTTCGGTTTTAGGAGACTATGCATTTAGGGGATGTAAAAATCTAAGTGGCAGTCTAAGCATACCTCAAAGTCTACAGAAAATTCCAAACAATGCTTTTGAATATTGTGGAGGAATGAATGGAACGCTAACACTCCATGATGGCATTACAGCCATTGGAGAATATGCTTTCAGAGGAACACACTTTAGAGGAGAAATTGATTTGCCAAAAAATCTTGTAGTATTACAAAACTATGCGTTTGCTGGCTGTGACTTCTCTGGTGAACTAAAACTGCCATCCTCTTTAAAAAGTATTGGCCGTAAAGTCTTTGGAGATACTGATGGAGATGGATCTTGCTGGCGATTAATGGGAATCGTTGAATTTCCTGAAGGTATGCAAAGCATTGGTGAGCAGGCTTTCTGTAATTGTAGAAGTATAGAAGGTTTGGTATTCCCAGAAAGTATGGAAACCATTCAAACCAGCGCATTTGAAGGATGTTACGGAATCAATAGCATCGTATGCAAGAGCGACATGCCTGCCAATGTTCTCAATAACGCTTTCGATGGCGTAGCCAAGGATAATTTCACTCTCGAAGTACCTGAGTCTGCCATTTCCCAGTATCAGGCAGCACCAGGCTGGTGCGACTTCAAGCGCATCGCAGCTCACCATGAGCTCGTTTGCCGACCATCTGTAGCCTGCGCTTTAAGCACGGAGCACAAGCAGAAACTGGTGATTAACGCCGAGGGCGAATGGGAAGTAGCCAGCAAGCCAGACTGGTGTGAGGTTTCTCCTGCCAGCGGCAACAAGAAAACAGAAGTTACTTTGACCATCAAGGGAATGGCTAAGAATGCTGATAGCCGTGATGGAAAGGTGGTATTCCGCCTGAAAGACAAAGACTACACCCACGAATGTAGCGTTTCGCAGTATGGTTATGAATATGGCGAGGACGAATGGATTACCCTGCAGAAAGCTACCAAGGGCAACAATGGTGGAATCAATATCGTGCTGCTCGGCGACGGCTTTAGCGCAAAGGATATTGCCAGCGGAAAATATCTGAAGGATATCAAGCAGGAAGTGGAGTATTTCTTCGGTATCGAGCCTTACAAGACTTACCGTGATTACTTCAACGTTTATACCGCCATTCCGCTTTCTACGGAATCGGGCGTAGGAACCGTGAACACCATCCGCTACAACCGATTCAACACCACCTTTACCGGTGGCGTAGGACTGAAGGCTGATTATGACGAAGTATTCGATTATGTTCTGGGCGCTCCAACCGTCAACAAGGGCAATCTGAATCAGACCCTGATCATCATGGTTCCTAATTCTACCGATTACGGCGGCATCTGCCAGATGTGGGAAGATGGTTCGGCTATTGCCTTCTGTCCTCAGAGTACCTATGGTTATCCACTCGATACCCGTGGCGTCATCCAGCATGAGGCAGGCGGACACGGATTCGGAAAGTTGGGCGACGAGTACATTTATCACAACGCCTTCATCGACTTCTGCGACTGCACCTGCTGCGGACACGTTCTTGAATTCAACGGAGCCAAGTCGCTCGGCTGGTACGACAATCTGGAACTTACCGGCAAGATGCATAGCGTAGGCTGGAGTCATCTGATTTTCGACGACCGCTATAGCGACATCGTAGATATCTACGAGGGAGGCTACATGCACAACCGAGGCGTATTCCGTTCGGAGCCGAACTCCTGCATGAACAACGATATTCCTTACTACAGCACCATCAGCCGTGAGAGTATCGTGAAGCGCATCAAGGCTTATGCTGGAGAGGCCTACAGTTTCGAAGACTTCGTGAAGAACGACAAACGGGATGCGGGAATCGTAGAGAGCCGTGCTTTCGGCAGCAATGGCGACCAACGCACATCCGGAACCTACCAGCATGCTCCTATCTTCCATAAAGGCAGTCCGCTGAAAATGGCAAAGGTTAGAAAGCATCGCTAAGAGCGAGGGCAAGGTAAATCAGAATATGGACCATTAAAACAAGAAAAAAAATGAAGAAACATATAATAAGATACGCCAGTTTTGCGTTGGCTATATTAGGAATGGTTTCATGTAGCGAGGAGGTGGAAACAACCTCCCGCTTCAAGGATGCCCAATCTACGCCGATGACTTTTGCCGTAAATTATCCCGGCCAGAGCCGTGCCACGGCAACCAGTTTCGAGTCCAACGACAAGATAGGTCTCTACGTGGCAGAAAGCAAGGCTCCACTCGAAATAGGCGGCAATCTCGTGAACAACGAAGCGCTCACCTACGATGGCAGCAAATGGGAAGCCGCCCGCACCCTCTATTGGGACGAAGGCACCTACAACGCCTACGCTTACTACCCATACATACAGGGCGTAAGCAGCACGACAGACCAGCCTTTCAGCGTAGCCCTCGACCAGAGTACCCCGAAGACGGCAACTGCACCCGGCGGTTACGAGGCAAGCGACCTGCTCTTTGCCACCAGCAAGGACATCCAGGCATCCAACTCCCCTATCAGCCTCAACTTCAAGCACATCATGAGCAAGATCAAGATACGTCTGATCAAGGGCGAAGACTTTGAGGGAGACATGCCTACCCATGCCCAGGTAACCATCCACAGCACGGTACCTACAGCCACCATCGACCTTCAGGCAGGCGTGGCAACCCGTTATGTGAAAGGAACCCAGCAGAGCATCATCGCCCATCAGGAGAGCGACTACATCTACTCGGCCATCATCGTGCCTCAACGCATCGAAAACCGAAGACCACTCATCGAGGTGGTAATGAAAGGTGTAAGTTATCTCTACGAGAGCAAATTCTGGTTTAAACCCGGAACCGAACATCTTGTCAACTTCATTATTTCTGACAACCCAGACCAGGTGAAGATAGAGATAGGCGGCGAGATTCAGAACTGGGGGAAATAAATAAGAAAGCCTTTCTCCCGAAGGGCTATGAATGATAAGAATACAGAGAATTATAAATGAAGAAGACGGTATTGATATTATCCCTTCTAGCACTCCTTCTCGGAGGATGGGTGGCAGCCTTGTGGCTGCTGCCCTCTGCCGTTTATAAAGGCAACTGTCAGGAAATCCGATACGGAGTGAACGAAGGACTGGAACTTGTAGAACAGGACAACGGCGCGAAAGGCAAGCGATACGTGGTAGAAGATGCAGACGGTAACGAGCTGTTTACCATCCCTTTGCGTGGCTGTCTGCTAGACACCCGTTTCCGCAACGGGCAGCTCCGGTTCCGCGAGCAAAACTCTAAGAGAGAGGGATTTATCGACCGACAGGGTATGGTAGTATTCACAGAAGACAATAAAAATGCGGTTCCGGAAGCCAATAGGCAGCAGGCGCAGATGCTGATGAACGGAGATACGGAAGAAGGCACGAAAAGTGCGGCTGATTACCAACCGGAAGAACAGGCAAGCAGGCAAGCGAAGGCATCAAAAGCAGGAAAGACCAGCCATCTTTCGCAGGTAGATCTCAAGACGATGGCACAGTCGAATCCTTTCTACAAGGAAGCCTCGAAAATCATGCAGGGCAAACTCACAGAAACCGATGCCAGGCGGCGCCATACCATCCTCAACTACTGCGAACATTTCCGCACAGCCTATACCACCAAGGATCTAGATTTCCTGAAACAGGTGTTTAGCGACAAGGCACTCATCATCGTAGGAAACGTGGTAAAAACAGCAGCCAACGACAACAAGTGCCAGGCTGAAGCAAAAGTAACCTACGCCATTCACTCGAAGAAAGACTATATTTCAAGACTGGCGAAGGTATTTACAGCCAACCAGAAGATAGACTTGAAATTCTCGGGATTCCGCATCATGCGCCATCCTACGATGGACGGCATTTACGGCGTCACCCTCCGGCAGCAATACAAGAGCGACCGCTACGCAGACGACGGCTATCTCTTTCTGCTCTGGGATTTCCGCAATCCGTCCATGCCACTCATCCACGTGCGCACCTGGCAACCGGCAGGAACGGTACATAGCGGAGACGATGTAATCAGTATACAAGACTTTAATTTAGAATAATATGATGGCAGTTAGGAGTGAGAAGTTAAGAGTTGGGAGTTTTAGACTCACGATACTCTTATTCATATTAAGCCTGTGGTCAGCATCCGTTCAGGCACAAGAGTTTTCGGTAGCAGGTTTCCGCCTGTTGCCCAACGACGTGAGTGCCTTTATTACCCCCGTGCGCGACCTCAACGATGAGCCTTGCGCCCTGGTAAAGGTAGAAGCGCCCTCCGACTTTGCCTTCTCCACCCCGCTCGGAATCGTATCGCGAAAAGATAAAGTGGGCGAAATCTGGCTCTATCTTCCTAAAGGCTCCAAACTGCTCACCATCAAGCATCCGGAATGGGGCGTGCTCCGCGATTACCGGTTCAGCAAACCGCTGGAAAGCAGAATGACCTACGAGCTGAAACTGAAACTACCCAAGCCTACTCCTATCATCCAGGAGAAGCACGACACCATCGTAGAGGTAAAGACGGTAATAGATACGATTGCCATCCCACAAGTACGTAAGAAGATGCCACTCGCCCTCTACACGCTCGCCACGCTATCCCTTCATGAAGACGGACCGTCCTATGGTCTCTTCTTCGCCCTGATGCGCCGCCACGGCTTCTTCATCCATGCCAGCAGCAACCTCAAGAGCATAGGCAGCACAGAGGGAACCTGCAACAAAGAAGGCTACACGCCGGGCAGCAGCATCAAACCTTATTATACAGGCAATACACGCCACCAGAACTACACCTTTACCGCTGGAGCCATCCACCACATCACGCATGGTTTCTGTCTCTTCGAAGGCGTAGGCTACGGCAAAGCTGCTACAGCCTGGCAGCAGACCGAGAGCAGCGGAGGCGGATACCTGCTCAACGAAGACCTTACCCACAAAGGCTTCGCAGCCCAGCTGGGTGTGCTCGCCTCGTTCAACAGAGTGAGCATCGCAGCCTCAGCCATCACCATCGCCGGGAAACAATGGCAGGGCAGCATCGGCATAGGTATTAAAATCGGAAAACAAAAGAAGTAAGAAATGAACATAAAAAGCATATTACGCAGCATCAGATTTCTTGCCCTCCTGATAGGAAACATGATGATGGCAGGTTGCAGCAATAGCGATAAGCCTGCCTATCTGGAGCCGCACCTGATAACCACAGAGGCGACCCACATCACCCGAACAGAGGCAACCCTCAACGGGTCAGCTACCATAGAGGGAGAAACAGAAATGCCGAAACTCCTGTTCAGATACGGCACTTCGGAGAGCATGAACCTCAATACTAGCGAGGTTCATGCCCAGGGAGCTGACGTCTCGCTGGTTCTGACGGGACTCAAAGCGGGCACTACCTATTATTATATGCTGCAGGGCAACAACGGGCGAACAACCACAACCAGCAACATGATGAGTTTCACCACCCAGCCCAATATAAGTCCGAAACTATCGTCGGCTACACTCTTGAGTCACGGACCGATGAGCGCATTCGTAAGCTACGAAATAACCGATGATGGTGGCGAGCCGATGACCGAAACCGGATGCTACGTTTATCTGACCGGCGAACCGGAGAACAAGCAGAAATGCATCGTAGAAAACTTTGACGGAAAGGAGGGAAAAATCAAGTTGCGCATCGGAAATCTGGAGCGGAATGCCCACTACGAATTCCAGCCTTTCGCCCGGAATAGGGTAGGAGAAACCATAGGAACCGCCATCAAATATGATACGAGCGACGCCATTACGCTAAACGAAACAGGTGAACTGACCCAGCTGATGGGCAACCATCTTTACGAATACACCCAGTTGAGCATAGCCGGAACCCTGAACGGCGAAGACCTCAGCTGTATGAGAATGATGATGGGGCGCGACAATAATAATGCATCCACCCCCGGCAAGCTATCGGATATAGATCTTACCGATGTTCACCTCGCAGCAGGCGGAATGGTAGGTCCTTATCATCACGAAGCTGCAGAAAACCAGATTGTGCAAGGCACATTTGCCGGTTGCGAGAAGCTCACCCACGTAGTTCTTCCAGCCGATGCAACCACCATCGGGAAAGATGCGTTTGCCGATTGCACTTCGCTCCGCGAGATAGAGATTCCTGCCTCAGCAGGCAGCATTCTCCCTTCCAGCGGATGCACGGCGCTCGAAGCCCTTATGGTTTCGCCTGTCAACGCTTACTACAAGAGTCAGGACGGCGTGCTACTGAATGCAGAAGGCAACAAAATCGTCTGGTTCCCGATGGGCAAGAAGGGCAAATACACCCTTCCTTCCGCCTTTACCTCCATTGGCGCCTACGCCTTCAAGGAATGCAGCATCGAGGCATTTTATCTGTCAGACAACGTCAAAACATTAGGTCAAGGCGCCTTCATGGACAGTCAGATAAAGGAAATACATCTTGGGGCAGGCATCAAGCTGATTCCTACAGGCGTTTTCCAAGGCTGCCGGAAACTCACGAAAGTGTATCTGGGAGCCAACACAGAACAAATCAGCAACTACGCCTTCGACGAAAGTCCGCTTACCGACCTTTATGTTTCAGCTTCCATGATTCCTTACTGTGAAGAAAACGCCTTCGCCAACAAGGTAGAAGGCTTCTTCGCCACCTGCGTGCTCCACGTGCCTGCAGGTATGAAAAAGAGCTATCAGAACCATAAAATATGGGGTAATTTCACCCATATAGTAGAAGAATAAAAATGTTGAATAATCATATAATTTAAAGATAAATTATGACAACACCCGAAATAGAAGAGCTCAAATCGCTCGTAGAACAGAAATACGGCAAGATTCTTGCCACGACAACCGACTTCGAAGAGTTTTCACTCTATCTGGATAAGAAAACATGTGGAACTATTTCGCCATCCACCCTCAAACGACTCTATGGTTATGTGAGCGACAATCACAAGCCACGCATGGTAACCCTCGATGTGCTTTCCCAATATATCGGTCATCGGAACTATATGGAATTTACCCATTGGCTCAAGACAAGCACCAAGTACAACAGTTCCTTCTTCAAGGCCAACCAGCTGATAAGTAGCGATTTACAAGAAGGTACTCTTGTTTCTATCGGTTGGAGTCCCAACCGTCTGCTGCAGCTCCGCTATCTGGGCGACAGCACCTATGAAATAGAGAAATCAGAGAACAGCAAACTACAGCCTGGCGACCGCTTCGTAACAGGCTGTTTCATCAAGGAGCAGCCCCTCTTCCTGCCCTACATCGAGCGTGGCGGCGAGCGTACTGCCTCGTTCGTAGCCGGCAGAAACGGCGGACTTACCGTCATCAGCATCAACGAGAAATAAAATAACAGTAATCAAGAAAAAGAGGAATCCATGAGCATGGAAGAAACTGAAGAAAAGAAGAAGAAAACGACATCGGGATTTACCGAGGATATCAGCAAGGAGATGAGCAATTCAAACCCCTTGCCTGTGGAGGATGCATTCAGCAATCTCCACCAATGCTACGTGTCTATTTCGGGCCATACACGCATCTTTACAGCCACTAAATACGGCAAGCGTTTCATGCTGAAATGTCTCAAGAACGATTTTCTCTACATTCCGGTTTACCGCCAGGCACTCACCAAGGAGTTTGAAATAGGCCAGCAGCTGGAACATCCCAATATCTGCCGTACCATCGACCTGGAAAAGGTTGACAACCTGGGCACGGTAGTGGTGATGGAATATATTGACGGCAATAATCTGGAGCAACTCATCAAGAAGAATGCCCTCTCGGCAGAACTCGCCCGCAAGATAGCAGGACAGCTGATGGATGCGCTGGAATACATGCACAACAAACAGATGATTCATCGCGATCTGAAGCCTTCCAACATCATGATTACACATAACGGACAGAACGTGAAGCTCATCGATTTCGGTCTCTCGGATAGCGATTCTTTCTGCGTATTGAAATCGCCAGCCGGAACTTCGGGCTATATTGCTCCCGAACAGATGCTACCAGCTGCCAAGGCTGAACCGCGTGCCGATATTTATTCTCTGGGCATGGTTCTGGGCGACATGGCCAAGGCTACGGGCGATAAGGCGCTCAGCAAGATGGCAGAAATCTGTAGTTGCCGCGACCCGCAAAGCCGTCCGCAAAACATCGCCCAATTGCGCCAGCGCCTGTCCTGTACGCCCCGTTACCGCCACGCCTTGCTCCTACTCTGTGCCCTCATCATCGCCCTACTGGCAGCCCTGGCCGGGAGTTATTATCATCTGGAGAAGAATGCCCAAGAACCTGCATCTTCGGCAAGCGACAGCATTCAGCCCAACGACAATAAGGTAATCGACTATCAGCTTTGGGATAAATAAAGCAGGAACTTTAAACATATTTATCTCTTTTTCTTTCCATATTCGGCAGAAATACGCTACTTTTGCACCCTATATGGAACAGATTTCACCAATTCAGGCATTATTGCA
>JAIJLI010000522.1 GCA_022722495.1 Dialister sp.
CTCGTGAGATCTCACGAGTCTTTTTTATTGGCTTATATGTCTTATAACCCCAGCGCTTCTTCGCAGGTGGCTGGCATTTCCGGTACGGGCGTCTTGAACCATTTTTCGTGGAGCTCATTCAGCGTACCCTTCTGCTTCAGGTCGGCGATGGCTTTATTGACCTGCTGCTGCAGTTCTTTATTGTCTTTATTGAAGCCAAAGGCGAAGTACTGGACTTTGGAGTCCGGCACATCGACCACGCGGAAATTGTCCTTGCCGTCTGTCGCGACGAAGTAGTCTGCGGCCGGTTTGTCGAGGATGCCCGACTTCGCACCGCCTGCTTTGAGTTCCATCACGATATCCGATGCATGGTCGAAGCCGCGGATCTTCATGCCCTTATCCTGGGCATAGTACGCGGCTGTCGTACCCATCTGTACGGCGACTTCGCTGCCGTCCTGCATGTCTTCGACAGAGTGGATCGGGCTGTCTTTCGGGGTCACGACCGCAAGCTTCGTCGCATAGAAGGGGGCGGCGAAGAGGATCTTGCCGGCTCTTTCTTTCGTGGCTGTCATGCCGGAAGCCGTCATGTCGACTTCATGCGACTGCAGAGACGGGATGAGTCCGTCAAATGCAATGTTCTTGAATTCTACATCGCGTCCCAGTTCTTTCGCTACCGCGCGCACTACGTCGATTTCATAGCCGGTATAGTCTTTTCCATCTTTGGATTTAAATTCAAAAGGCACATACGTCGCATTCGTAGCCACTTTCAGCGGGGCTTTGCCCGATGCCGAGTCCGCCTTCTTCTCGCTGCCGCAGCCGGATGCAAGTCCAAGTGCGAGCACGGCCGCTGCGGCCAGTGCCAATCCCTTTTTCCAAGTTTTCATTCTTATCGCCTCTTCTAAAATGTATAATCATAAAATGATGTACATATTATATAAAGCGGTATGCGATTTGTCCACGAAAAATCAAAAGGATATGCTTGGAGAAGCGACTGCGCCGCAGTATAAAGGCGGGCGATACTCGAAGGTGAGCGGGTAGCAGGTTTCCCGTTTGAGTTTGTCTGATGGGAGCCGTTTGACCGCGAATGACAAAGATTTCTCGCTTCGCTCGAAATGACGATACGAGAGAGACTGATGTCTTCTAGTCTCTTAGTCTTCCCTGCACTTGAGATTCCTAATCCCTAGCTACCAGTCACGAGTCACTCGTCCCTAGTCTCCCATCGCGCTACTTCGATCTCTTTCCCGAAGGTGAAGGACCAGAGGTAGAGGTGCTTGACGGGTTTTCCTAGCAATTTCTCGGCGGATTCGCCGTAGACCTGGAGCTGGATCTTGTAATGGGTTTTCAGCTCTTCTTCGGTCATGGTGCGGTCGGTCTTGTAGTCGATGATGGTGAGGCCGTCTGCTTCTTCCACGAGGCAGTCCATGATGCCCTGCAGGAAGAGGGTCTCGCCCTCTTCGCACTGCGGGTAGAAGGAACGGGCGGGAAGGAGGATGGAGAAGGGCATTTCCTTCCTTACGGCAGCGGCTCTTCGCATCAAAGCGGCGAGGGGGCTTTGGGCAAAGGTGAGGAGGGCTTCTACGGGATTGCGATCTTTTCGATGGGAGAGGAGGACCTTCGTCTCCTCTTCGGTGAAGACGTGCTTATCAGAAAGGGCGCGGATGTGTTTTCTGAGGGCGTCTTCGGTGGGGAAAAGGGTGGTGAAGTCGATCATTTCCATCGCCTTGTGCATGAGGGTGCCGAAGGAGGTGCCGCTATACAGGGGGGCGTCCTCGCTTAGGAAGGCGGGCGGCGTGCTGTAGTCAGCAGGAAGATCCTCTGTCTTTGCTGCGCTCTCGAGGTCGCCCGCAAGGATAGAGGAGGCGTAGGGCGCTTCGCCCTCG
>JAIJLI010000523.1 GCA_022722495.1 Dialister sp.
CCCTCATCCCCAGCTGCTAATCTTAGTCACTAGCCACGGATCCCCACTTGAATTTTTAAAGTTTGGCGCGCCTAAGCAATTTTTTACACTCTTCGCCTTGCTTTTCGCCGTTTCTTTATATAGAATATAAAAGAATTTTTAATCAAAAAGGTTTTTACTCCAAAGAATCCCACAGGAACTCTCATGCATACCTACGACAGAAACTACTTCAAGATCGCCCTTCCTGCCGCACTGGAAGGGCTCTTCATGATCCTCCTCGCTTCGACCGACCTCATCATGGTCGGCGCGCTGGGAGCTTTGTCCATCGCAGCTGTCAGCATCTTCATGCAGCCGCGTCTCATCCTGCTCTGCTTCTCCCGCTCTCTCGCCTCCTCGGTGACACTGCTCGTTTCCCAAAAAGCAGGCGCCGGCGACACGAAAGGCACGTCGGATATCATGAAGAAGTCGCTCACACTCTGCGCGATCTTCATGGGTCTTCTGCACATCCTTTTCTACATTTTTCTGGATGACATCTTCTACCTCATGGGCGCGAATGACGAATACATGGCAGAAGCCATGGCATATGGCCCCATCGCGCTTGCCGCCGTCTACGTGACCTCGCTCACGCTCATCCTGCAGGCGGTGCAGCTTGGCTATGGACGCACAAGCGTCATCATGAAGACGAATGTCTGCGGCAATGTGGTGAACCTTGCGCTGAATGCACTCTTGATCTTCGGCTTCGGCCCGATCCCCTCCCTCGGCGTGACGGGCGCAGCCATCGGTACGCTGGTAAGTACGATCTTCACCCTCGCATGGACTGCGTGGATCCTCAAAAATGAATCGTTCTTCTCTGGCGGGAGCTACCTTCCCGACCGTGCCTATTTCCACCGCATGATGCCGATCATTCTAAGCATCCTTTCGGAGCAGGGCAGTGAGCGCGTAGGCATGGTGCTCTTTAGTCGCATGGCGGCAGGGCTCGGCACGATCCCCTTCGCCGTACACAGCATCTGCATGAACATCTCTGACGTATACTATGACTTCATCATGGGCTTCGGCAAGGCGAGCATGGTCATGGCAGGGCAGTCCTGCGGCAAGGGCAGTGAGGAGGACTGGCGCGGCTACAAGAGATGCGGCATCAAGTGGAGCCTCATCCTCTCGGCCATCGTATGCGCGGCGATCTTCTTCTTCGGCTCTGACATTTTCGCTCTGTTCTCGGATGACGCCTCCTCGCTGGAGATCGCCTCTGTCATCATGATCTTCGTCGCAGTCGTGAGCTTCCCGGAAGCGCACGCGATCCTCTCCGCAGGCATCCTGCGCGGATCGGGCAAGGCTGCACAGGTGGCCGGCTACTCTTTCCTCTCCATCACCTTCCTGCGTCCGCTCATGACCGCCTTCTTCATCTATGTGCTAGACCTTGGTCTCATCGGCTGCTGGTGTGCGCTCCTCCTCGATCAGATCATCCGCGCTTCCTGCGCGACCGTCCTGCTCTACCGCCTTGAACACAAAGGCTGGCGGGCACTCGTCGCAGGGGCTTAAGGCGTGGGAGTGACAAGAGACTAGGAGACATCAGACTCCTTGTATTGTCATTTCGAGCGAAGCGAGAAATCTTCCTTGCACAACGGTCAAGCGATGAACGTCAGATGAGGAGCAGACGAAGCACCCACGCGATTTTATCATTACCTCATAAGTACAGAGTACCGCTACGACGTAAAAGATCCCTCGGCTACGCTCGGGATGACGAAACGAGAGAACGGGCGATCTCACATTCCCTTTCATTCCATCACGTAGAAGGCTGCCCCTGCGGGGCAGATCTATCCTCCGCCTTCGGCGCGCCCCTTCTTCAAGGGGCTACACAACAGTCATGTAAAAACGCTGATCC
>JAIJLI010000028.1 GCA_022722495.1 Dialister sp.
AACCACCAGCTTCTTCAAACCGTCTGCTCAGACCGAAGCATGCGAACTCGAATTCCTGGGTTCCACCACTCCGGACGGCCCGATTGCTCGTTTCATCGAAAAAGCAAACGGCGGCAAGAATGGTTTCCAGCATGTAGCACTTCGTGTCGACGACATCGAAGCTTGCCTTGCTGACCTGCAGGCTAAAGAAGTTCCGCTCATCGATAAGAAATACCGTATCGGTGCTGGCGGCTGTCACATCGCTTTCCTGCATCCAAAGGCTACAGGCCTTCTGCTTGAACTGACAGAACGCCCAGGCGGCCCATCCTTCAAGGCTTAATTGAACGATGGCAAATGCCTTGCCCACCGGGGTAAGGCATCCCCCTCACGGGGGTCCCTAAAATTTTTGGAGGTGTAAGAATGGCAACTGTTGCAGAAAGAATTGAACTTCTTCACAAAAACCTCGCTCACGTAGAGGCTATGGGTGGAGAAAAGAAAGTTGAAAAACAGCATGCAAAAGGCAAACTGACGGCTCGTGAAAGACTGGCTCTTCTGTTTGATGAAGGCACTTTCGTAGAAGTCAATGCCCTTGTAAAATCCCGCTGCCACAACTTCGGTCAGGAAAAGAAAGATCTCCCGGGCGAAGGCGTTGTTACCGGTTACGGTACCGTTGATGGCAGACTCGTATTCGCATTCGCACAGGACTTCACCGTTGAAGGCGGCTCCCTTGGCGAAATGCACGCTGCTAAGATCGTTCACGTAAATGAACTGGCTCTCAAAGTCGGTGCTCCTTGCGTAGGCCTGAACGATTCCGGCGGAGCTCGTATTCAGGAAGCTGTCGATGCACTCTCTGGCTACGGCAAGATCTTCTGGTGCAACACCATTGCATCCGGCGTTATTCCGCAGATCTCTGCTATCATGGGACCATCTGCAGGCGGCGCTGTATACTCCCCAGCTCTGACCGACTTCATTTACATGGTCAAGAAAACATCCCAGATGTTCCTGACCGGCCCGGCAGTTGTTGAATCCGTTACCGGCGAAAAGATCACCGCTGAAGCACTCGGCGGCGCTATGACCCACAACCGTACTTCCGGTGTAGCTCAGTTCGCTTGCGAAAACGACGAAGACTGCATTAAACAGATTCGTTACCTGCTCTCCTTCCTGCCGAGCAACAACATGGAAGATGCTCCTATCGTTGAAACCGGTGATGATCCGACCAGAACTGATCCGGCTCTCGATACCCTCATGCCAGAAAACTCCAACGCTCCATACAACATGTATGACGTTATCAAATCCGTTGTAGATAACGGTGAATACTACGATGTAGCTAAAGAATTCGCTAAGAATATCATTACCTGCTTCGCACGTTTCGACGGACAGACCGTTGGTATCATTGCAAACCAGCCAGCATTCATGGCAGGCTGCCTTGACTACAATGCATCTGATAAATCCGCTCGTTTCATCCGTTTCTGCGACTGCTTCAACATCCCGGTTGTAAACATTGTCGATGTACCAGGCTTCCTGCCAGGCAAACAGCAGGAATATGCCGGCGTAATTCGTCACGGCGCTAAGATGCTGTTCGCATACTGCGAAGCAACCGTTCCGAAGATCACCATGATCCTCCGTAAAGCTTACGGTGGTTCCTACATCGCTATGTGCTCCCGTGAACAGGGCGCTGACCAGGTATTCGCTTGGCCAACCGCTGAAATCGCTGTTATGGGACCTGCAGGCGCTGCAAACATCATCTTCAAGAAAGACCCGAACAAAGAACAGCGTACAGCTGAATACGTCGAAGAATTCGCAACTCCATACAAAGCTGCTGAACGTGGCTATGTAGACGCAGTTATCGATCCGAGAAACACTCGTCCGACAATCATCAATGCACTGAAGATGCTTGCTTCCAAGCACGAAGTACATCCAGCAAAGAAACACGGCAACATTCCGCTGTAATATTTGCTGCAAGAAAAACTCTAATTGAAAGGATGGGTACAGATGGATAACAACACAGTTATGTATATCGCGGTATTTGCTGCTATCGTAGCAGTAGTAGCGCTGATCATGATCTGGCAGGTACGTTCATCTCTCAATCAGTCCGCAGCACCGGCACCGGCAGCAGCTCCGAAGAAAGCCGCTCCAGCTAGAGCAGCAGCTCCTAAAGCAGCTGACAATGGTGCAGTTGTAGCAGCAATCGCTGCTGCAATCGTTGCGATGGGTGGCGGCGAAATCGTCTCCATCCGCCCGGCAGCTAGAAGTGGCTGGACCTCTGCATCTCGTCTTGCAGGTGTTTCCGGCACTCAGCAGTTCTAATTGAAAGTTGAAAGTACAATCATTTAGGAGGAAAGACAATGAGAAAATTTACTGTAACAGTTAACGGCCAGGATTACGATGTAGTAGTTAAAGACGGCGGCGCTGCAGCAGCAGCTCCGGCTCCGGTAGCAGCAGCACCGGCAGCAGCTCCAGCACCGGCTCCGGCTCCGGTAGCAGCAGCACCGGCAGCAGCTCCAGCACCGGCTCCGGCTCCAGCAGCAGCTCCTGCAGGTGCAGGCGAATCCGTTGAAGCTCCGATGCCGGGCAAAGTTATCCGCATCAACAAACATGTTGGCGATGCAGTTGCTTCCGGCGACGAAGTCCTCGTTCTCGAAGCTATGAAAATGGGCAACCCGATCATGGCTCCATGCGATGGCAAGATCACCGGCATGCCGGTATCCGAAGGCCAGTCCGTACAGGGCGGCGACGTTCTCTTCACCGTTGGCTAATAGCCGATATGAAAAAGCAGCGCGTATGCGCTGCTTTTTTATTGCAATAAAACGGAGTACGCAAGAGAGAATCAGGCACTCCGTTTTTGATCCCACGTTTCCGCCGTAAGCGGATCACACGTTACTTTTTGTATTTGGTGTAGTGACAGCAAGAAGAGGCGGATAAGAAATAGCACCGCCGACAGGGGGGAAGCGAATGATCCCATTCAGGGGAAAGGCGTATACGTCCTCTCGGCTGATCTCGGTTCTTTTGCAGTAGCTTCCTGTCACGCCTTAGTAGGCATCATCCTCTTCCATTTCCTGCTTTTCTCTTGCGATCAAGATACGGAGCATGGTGAGGGAAGCCTGGAGGTAATCATAGTCCTTGGCGAAGGCACAGAGGATGCCGTAGCGGAAGAGAGGCTCCTTTTCTTCGGGCGGTACCTGATGAACGGCGATCAGGATATCATCACGGCCGTAAAGAGCAAGAGCACGCGAGAGGGCGACAGCATTCTTACCTCTGGCATCACTTGCCGTGGTGTAGAAGACGAAGTGAACGTCGTTGTCTGCTGCCCCTTTGGCTGCATCCTCCGGCTGCTGGGAGGGGCTGACGTCGACGTCCCAGCCGGAGTCTGCCAATGCATTGGCGGCCAGTTTTCGTTCTTCACGATCACTTTCGAGATCATTTTCCATTTCTATGAGAAGAACGCGCGGACGTCTGCCATCAAGTTCAGCAAATTCTTTAGAAAGCCGAAGGGCTTCTTCTCTGATGGTTTCTTTTGTTTTCGGGTCGAGTACCATGGTAAGCTCCTTGTATGAGAATAAAAATAATGATAATGAAATAAATTTTACATATAAATCTATTATAATATAAAACACCGCTGTTATTCAATGTATAATTTGCAATTTCAGATACTACATTAACAGGAAATGTATAAGACGGAGAAAAACATTGATTGACACTGAGAAGAATATGAATTATACTGAGACTGTAGTCATTTAGACAATTTCATATGGCTGGCAGATGCGAAAGCATAAAAGAGAATCCGGTCTAAGCCGGAGCGGTCCCGCCACTGTAAGGAGGAGTCTCTCACAGTTATGTCACTGGGCGAAAGTCTGGGAAGGCGTGAAGAGATGAGGAGCCCGAGCCAGGAGAACTATCTGCCAATGAATCACCGCGAAGGAAGTAGGGGTCTACTCAAGACATGATTTGATTCTGTCTAAGATCAGGGCTTGTGAGAAGATCCGTATTTCCGTCAACCTGCGAGAGATGGGGAGGGGATTGAGATCGGTCCTGGTCTCATTATTTTCCGGCTGCCCCCACTGGGTCAGTCGTTTTTTTATGGTAGGACCAAGACGTGAACCTGAAGGAGGTGAACTTTCTGTCTGATTGAAATTGTCTAAAGGGGCGTTCTCTTGATTTGCGCTGGTAAGTCAGTGGGCGGCCATAAATTATTAAAGGAGGAACTATTTCATGGATGAAGTAACAAAAGCAACATCCGCGGAAAATCAGGAAAGACAGCTTACCGATAAGGAATTGGAAGCGATTCTGAAACAGTCGGAAGGCAAAACCGATTTCCCACAGGTCACATTTGATGAATTCACACCACCAACCTACGAGGAATGGGTTGATGCGTGCAACGCTCTTCTGAAGGGCAAGCCGTTTGATAAGCTGATGTATACCAAGACGTATGAAGGCATCACTTTTAGCCCGATTTATACCCTGCATACGGGTCCGGACGCACAGGAAGCGATCCTGCCGACCGATGACTATCCGGGTATGGGGGACTTCATGCGTGGCCAGAAAGTCAATGGTTACAAAGAAGAACCATGGGGCATTGCACAGTCTTGTGATGAAGCACTTCCAAAGGAAAATAATGAGCTCCTGAAACACGAGATCGATCGTGGTTCCACGGTATACAATGTACGCCTTGATGCATCCACTCTACATGGCATCGATGTGACTGATGCTGAAAAGCCAGGTGAAACCGGCGTTTCTCTGACCACTCTCGAAGATGTGCATAACCTTCTGGACGGTCTGGATCTTGCAAAGTATCCATTCATGATGTATACCGGCGAATCTGCACTGGCACCGCTTGCTATGGTGGCTGCCGCAGTCAAAGCACAGGGAAAAGATGTGTCCGCGCTTCATGGCGTGATCGGTGGAAGCCCGTTGACACAGCTGCTGACTGATGGCAAGAATAAGGAAAGCCTTGAAAAAGCATACGACCAGATGGCAGAGACCATCCGCTGGGCTTGCAAGAATGCACCGAGCGTAGCGACCGTATTCATCACTTCCGATGTATTCTCTCTGGGCGGCGCACAGGCCGTACAGGAAATCGCATATACCTTCGGCGTCGCTGTAGAGTATGTCCGTGAAATGCTGAAGAGAGGCATTTCGATCCATGATATCGCACAGTCCTTCTACTTCGGCTTCAATGTAGGCGCTACGTTCTTCATTGAAATTGCAAAGCTTCGTGCAGCTCGTCAGGTATGGTCGAACATCATGAAGGCTTTCGGTGCAGAAGAAGAAGATCGTTCGATGAAGATCCATGCAAAACCGGCATTCTTCACAAAGACCATTTTCGATGTGGGCGTGAACATGCTCCGCAACACCACCGAAGCATTCTCTGCTGTCGTTGGCGGTGTAGATACCTACGAAAATGCACCGTATGATGATACTGTCAGAAAAGGTGATGAATTCTCCCGCCGTATCGCTAGAAACCTGCAGATCATGCTGCAGGAAGAATTCGGCATGCTGCGCCCGATCGATGCAGCTGGCGGCTCCTGGGCGATTGAAAAACTCACCAAAGAGATGGCAGAAAAGATCTGGGCTGAATTCCAGAAGATCGAATCTCTGGGCGGCATGACCAAAGCCATCGAAGAAGGCTATCCGCAGAAGGAGATCAAAGCCGTCCTCGAAAAGCGCTTCAAAGCACTGGATCTTAGAAAAGACCGTGCGGTCGGCAATAACATGTATCCGCTGATGGGCGAAGTGCTCCTCGAAGCTCGTCCGGAAGATACGAAAGCCATTAAGCAGGAACTTGGCGATGCAGCCAAAGCATACCGTGCAGACCTTGATCTTGCCTTCAGAAGCCAGGCACTGGCAGAACTGAAAGCAGCTGGTGAAGGTGAAGTCGTCAACAAAGCAGCTGCAGCAGCTGCTGCCGGTGCGACCATTGGTGAGATCAATGAAGTCGCTGGTAATGCAGAAGGCTCCGTTGCTATCGAAAAGATCGATGCACACCGCTGGACGGAACGCTTCGAAGCACTTCGCTTTGATACCGAAGCATATAAAGAAAAGACTGGCAAGAATGTCGAGATCTTCCTTGCAAACATGGGCAAGATCCCGCAGCATAAAGCCAGAGCAGACTTCTCCACCTCCTTCCTGCAGGTCGGCGAATTCAATGTCCATCTCAATAATGGTTTCCAGGATGACGAAGACAAACCGGGCTCCCGCTGGGATAAGTGCGTAGAAGCACTGAAAGCTGGTGCTGATGACAAAGGCACGCCATATGATGTCGCTGTCATCTGCTCCACGGATGCGACCTATCCGGAAGATGTACCGGCTCTGGCTCCGAGACTGAAAGAAGTCCTCGGCGACGGCACCCTCTTCCTCGCAGGCGCAGCTCCAAAGGATCTGGAAGAGACCTACCGCAAGGCGGGCGTAGATGATTTCATCAGCGTCAAAGCAAACTGCTACGAAATTCTCCGCATGCTGCAGAAAAAGAAAGGAATGATTGAATAATGGCAAACACAAATCCTGATTTCACACAGCTGTCTCTGGGGGAACATCCACACTGCTCCTATGATGAGTGGAAGGGAAAGCTGGAAGCCAAGACCGGCAAAGGCTTTGATGCACTCTATGAACCGACCATGGAAAAGATCCCGGTCGCTCCCTTCTATACCAAAGATGTCTATGATGACTGCAATCATCTGGACTTCATGAGCGGTATCCCGCCATTCCTTCGTGGACCGTACTCCACCATGTACGTTTTCCGTCCATGGACTGTTCGTCAGTACGCAGGCTTCTCCACTGCCGAAGAATCCAACGCATTCTACAAGAGAAACCTGGCAGCAGGTCAGAAGGGTCTGTCCATCGCATTCGACCTTCCGACCCACCGCGGCTACGATGCGGATAACCCGCGCGTTATCGGCGACGTAGGTAAAGCCGGCGTATCCGTATGCTCCATGCTTGATATGAACATCCTCTTCGACGGCATCCCGCTGGATCAGATGTCCGTATCTATGACCATGAACGGCGCCGTTCTTCCGATCCTGGCATTCTTCATTTCCGCCGGCATCGAACAGGGCGTCGACAAGAAGATCCTTGCAGGTACCATTCAGAACGATATCCTGAAGGAATTCATGGTACGTAACACCTACATTTACCCACCGGCGATGTCCATGCGTATCATTGGTGATATTTTCGAATACACCACCAAGTACATGCCGAAGTTCAACTCCATTTCCATTTCCGGCTACCACATTCAGGAATGCGGTGCTACCTGCGATCTGGAAATCGGTTACACGCTGGCAGACGGCATGGAATACATCCGCTGCGGCGAAAAAGCAGGTCTGCCGGTCGATGCATTCGCAAAGCGTCTGTCCTTCTTCTGGGATCAGGGCAAGAACTACTTCATGGAAGTCGCAAAGATGCGTGCAGCTCGTGTCCTCTGGGCAAAGATCCTCAAAGGCTTCGGCGCAAAGAATCCGAAATCCATGGCACTTCGTACCCACTCCCAGACCTCCGGCTGGTCCCTCACCGAACAGGATCCATTCAACAACATCGGCCGTACCTGTATGGAAGCTATGTCTGCAGCTCTCGGTCACACCCAGTCCCTGCATACCAACGCACTCGACGAAGCAATCGCTCTGCCGACCGACTTCTCTGCTCGTCTGGCTCGTAACACCCAGCTTTACATCCAGGATGAAACCAAAGTCTGCAAGATCATCGATCCATGGGGCGGCTCCTACTATGTGGAATACCTCACCAACGAGATCATCAAACGTGCATGGGCACACATTCAGGAAGTCGAAGCACTGGGCGGCATGTCCAAGGCTATCTCCACCGGCCTTCCGAAGATGCGTATCGAAGAATGCGCCGCTCGTCGTCAGGCAGATATCGACTCCGGCCGTGAAACCATTGTCGGCCTGAACAAGTACAGACTGGCGAAGGAAGATCCGCTGAACGTTCTCTCCATCGATAACACCGCTGTACGTAACGCACAGATCAAACGTCTGGAAAAACTCAGAAGCATCCGCGATCCGGAAGCTGTCCGCCGCGATCTGGAAGCAATCACCAAGTGTGCAGAATCCCGTGACAACGGCAACCTTCTGGAAGCGGCTGTCCAGGCAGCACATGACCGTGCATCCCTTGGCGAAATCTCTGACGCTGTTGAAAAGGTATCCGGCCGCTTCAATGCAGTCATCCATACCATTTCCGGCGTATACTCCAATGAATTCGATGACACCTCCGAACTGGACGAAGCAAAGAAACTGGCTAACGAATTCGAAGCTCTCGAAGGCCGCCGCCCGCGTATCTTCCTCGCGAAGATGGGCCAGGATGGTCACGACAGAGGCCAGAAAGTCCTTGCTACCTCCTTCGCAGATATGGGCTGGGACGTCGACGTAGGCCCGCTCTTCCAGACTCCGGAAGAAGCGGCACAGGATGCCGTCGACAACGACGTTCATATGGTCGGCTTCTCTTCCCTGGCAGCAGGTCATAAGACCCTGCTCCCGGCTATCGTCGAAGACCTGAAGAAACTCGGCCGTGAAGATATCCTCGTAGCTATCGGCGGCGTTATCCCGCCACAGGATTACGAATTCCTGTACGATCATGGTGCAGTTGCTATCTTCGGACCAGGCACCAACATTCCGAAATGCTGCATCAAGCTGCTCCAGATGCTCGTAGACCGTGCTAAGGAAGAAGCTAAGGCAGAATAAGGTCGCCTAACGTTTTCTGACACTGTCATTCAATGCGTATCGGCAAAGGGTTCAAGGTTCAGGGTTCAGGGGTTTACTGGAAATGGTGATACCCTAACCTGAACCCCGAACCCTGAACCAATGACCATTTCGCAGCTGGAATAGTGACAGAAGCGTTTTAAAGAAATCTGATTTCTTGTCCTGCGCGGAGCCGAGGGCGACCTCGGCTCCCTAGCAGGGCTTGCAATCTGCATCGAGTGATAGCCCGGAAAACAGAGAAATGGTGATGGATAGTCACCATGCCCGGTCACTATCACGACCAATGAATCACGCTTGATACACATCATATTTTCATTTGGCAGTCCTCCTTTTCATGATCCATCTGCAGGGGGGAAGCCAGGAAAGGGAGGGTATGACAAATGCCTGAAAACAATGATGATTTAAGACCCAGCTGGGTACCGGAAGAAAAAAATCCTGAATTTGCCTGCTCTGTCATGCGTGGGATAGATACCACGGCAAACAGCATCACAGGGGCGAAGGAATACCCGGATGCTCCGCTTCGAAAAGTGCCGCTTCGTAAGAAAATGACCGTCGAACAGTACATCGACGGTGTGGCCAAAGGGGATCGTGTGACGCTGTCCAAGGCCATCACCTTGATCGAAAGCAATGCGCCGAAAGACTTTGACAAAGCGCAGCGCGTGCTGCAGGGACTTCTTCCTAGAACGGGCAAGGCTCTCCGTATCGGTATCACCGGTGTACCGGGAGCCGGCAAATCGACCTTCATCGAGTCCTTCGGTCAGATGCTCTGCCATCAGGGCTACAAAGTCGCCGTCCTTGCCGTCGACCCGACCTCATCCATCACCGGCGGCTCTATCCTCGGGGATAAGACACGTATGCAGAACCTGTCTCGTGAACCAAACTGCTTCATTCGACCCTCTCCATCCAAAGGCACTTTGGGCGGTGTCGCGAGAAAATCCCGCGAGACTATGCTCCTCTGCGAAGCTGCCGGCTGTGATGTCATCCTCGTCGAGACCGTCGGCGTCGGTCAGTCGGAGACCACGGTCCGCTCCATGGTCGATTTCTTCATGCTCGTCGTACTGACAGGGGCCGGCGATGACCTCCAGGGCATCAAGAAGGGTATCATGGAGCTTGCTGATGCCATCGTTGTCAACAAAGCGGATGGGGATAACCTCGAGCGTGCCAAGGTCGCGCAGGGCGAGTATGAAAGAATGTGCGAATTCATCCGTCCGGCTACCGAAGGCTGGAAAACCCATGCTTACCGCTGCTCCGCGATCAAGAAAACAGGTCTTTTGGAGCTGTGGGCCGTCATGCGTGAATTTGAAAAGGTCACAAAGAAATCCGGCATTTTTGAAAACCGCAGACAGCGCCAGATCCTTGACTGGGTGAACAGCATGATCGATGAACATCTGCATAATCTCTTCTTTGAAGATCCGCTCATCAAGAGCCGTCTGCCATCCGTTAAAGCGGCTGTCCTTGCGGGCGTCGTCTCCCCAAGTCAGGCCGTTACGGAGCTTATCCACTCCTTCGATATGGATCGCGCATCCATCAAGCATTTGGAAGAAACGGAAAAGTAAAGAGCATCCGGCAGACTGGTGGCGGAGATCCCATGCAAGGATCGATTTCGTTTCTCATAGACTGGATCCTTTATCCGTTTCTGCCTATTTTACAAGCAACATACAAAGGAGAACTCCTAATTGTTTACCAAAGATCTATACCTGGCCGGTGGGTCATTCCATGGGCTGCAGGAAGTGTTTTCCAGAATCTACGGTGTCGTAGATACCCAGGCGGGCTATGCGAATAGCCGTATCGAATCTCCGACGAAGGAGCAGGTCGCCGATGGGAGCGCAGAGGCTGTGGAGTGCGTGAAGGTCACGTACAATCCGAAGAAAATCGACATCGGTATGCTCCTTAACGTATTCTTCACCATCATCAATCCTTACACCGATGGCATTCAGGGAAAATATGTCGGCCCGCAGTACCGAAGCGGGATCTACTACACGAGCAAGGAGGATGTGCCGCAGATCAGCTACTTCCTCGTTTTCCTGCAGAATCGCGGTGTCGCTCATCAGATGACGGACAATGCTCTCGTTGTCAATGAATTCGAAGGAGAAGGGAAGGTGCGCCCGAAGGTCAGGACAGAGATGAAAGAGCTTGTGAATTTCTATCCTGCGGACGAAGAGGAGCAGCACTATCTCAGAAGTCACCCGGATGCATATACCCCCATCGATATTCATTTGCTGGAAGAATTAAAAATCATACAGTAAAAAGGAGCTGTGAAGAAATGAATCCGCATTTCTTCACAGCCCTTTTTACTTTGCTCTCATTTGGTTCAGGGTTCAAGGTTCAGGGGTGAGGTGGCGCATTTTGTCATCCTGAGCGGAGAAAAAGGTCGTGTGTTAAAAAATGGCTTATCTGAAAATATGAGAACTGAGTCGAAGGATCTAAGTGCCGAGAAGTATAAAAACAGCCTTCCCCTCGAGGGGAAGGTGCCCCGAAGGGGCGGATAGGGCACTGGCGGTATGAAAGACAGTTGAAGAAAGTGGAGAGGTGCGCGGCACACGTGGGGAAAACGTGTGTCCCTGAGCCTCGAATAACAAAGATTTCTCGCTTCGCTCGAAATGACGATACAGGGATGAGGATCATTCAACATCATTTTTTACCGCTATGGGGATCTATCCTCCGCCTTCGGCGCGCCCTTTCTTCAAGGGGCTACTCAGCTGTCATACAAATGCGCTGCCCCGCTGCCCCGAGCACCACCGATAAAGGCTACAAAATGAGAATACCGCTTCCCACGTATCGCAGCCTTCCCCTCTAGGGGAAGGTGCCCCGCAGGGGCGGATAGGGTGACTATGGCATGAAAGACAGCTGGGATAAGGTTTCCTGGCCACTCCTATGAGAGCTGCAAGTCCCCCGCGGCAGATGGAACGCGAAAATGAGATGATCGTTTCACATCGCCTTTTTTGGTCAGGGCTAGGGGAATGCTGATTCAATCTGACAATGATGGGATCCGTGTTTCCTTGGCTCGTGGGCATGCTGTCCTTTGATTACGTTTGAAAGTTTCGCTTGAATGAGAAATGGTGGTGCCTCAAAGTAGTATTCAAGTCACCAGTCACTAGCCACCAGAGGCTCCTCTCAATTTATTTTCTAAACGCATTCATGAATTTCTCATTGACATGCATGCCAAATGGTGCTATCATGTACATAACCGAATAAGAAAAGGTAAGTGCCTTAAAGGCTTAATAGGGAAGACCGGTGAAATGCCGGCACGGTCCCGCCACTGTAATGCAGAGCGAATCCATAATGTCACTGAGAGATCGGGAAGACGGATAAGCGAGGAAGCAGAGTCAGGAGAACTGCTTATCTTGGATCACCGTTATGACCCACGAGCGATGGGAAGGGGATGTCTTTACAGATGTCTCTTTGCGTTCGTGCAAAGAGGTTTTTTAATGGGGATTTCGGTACTTGAATAACTTCATAAGAAAACAGGTGCCCTGTAGGGCTTAATAGGGAAGACCGGTGAAAGACCGGCACGGTCCCGCCACTGTAATGCAGAG
>JAIJLI010000524.1 GCA_022722495.1 Dialister sp.
AGACAAGTTGAGTAGTCACTCGCTCCACAGCCTTCTCGTCAAGTTGAGAGATGCGTTGTTTGACTTTGTTGTTTTCAGTCTTTAGCGCATCATTCTCGGCACGAAGCGACTTGTTCTCCTCTATTTGCTTATTTAGGTTCTGCATATAGTAAGTGTACGTCCTGTTGACAGAATTACGCACACCCTCATTCTGCTTGTCACGTTCAGCATTGATGGCTGCGACAAGAGCCTTGATTGCAGCGTTGATATTGCTTGCTCGCTCCTCACGCCATGCCTTTTGTCCTATAAGCGTGGGAATCGGGATGGCAAGTTCTTTCTTTACGGCATTCATTGCTTCTTGAACAGGTGTCTTGATGTTAAGAAAAGGAGAAGCCTCTTGCCAAGCCATAAAAAATCCCATTAAGTGCTATCACAATAATATACACTTAATGGGATTGGAAAAATCTAACAAAGTTTGTTTAGCCTTCAATTTCAACACTCGGTGGAGTTGTGCCGCCACTGGTAGTACCTCCTGTTGAGCCTCCAGTAGAACCTCCACTTGTTGTTCCTCCAGTAGTACCACTTGTCTGAGCAGAGCCAGACTTTTGACCTATAACTTCGCGTTTGTAGTGAACAATCTCCGTATTCACATAGTCAATGAAGCTAAGATACTTGCTGTCGCCCTCTATCAAAGCATAAGCATTCACAAACTTCACCAACTGGCGGTAAGCCTCATCGCTTGCCTTGCGTGATGCTTTTAATGCACCAACAGCCTTTGCCATACGCTCGTCTGTGCGTGTTGCTGTCAATGTGCGTACTTTTTCGTTGGCTGCTTTCAGAGCAGTAACGAATGCACCAAGCGAAAGTGTCTGAACCTCGTTTGAATACTTCTTTTCCAAGTCATCGATAAAATTCATCAACAATCCCGTTTCCTTGTCAAGTTGCATCTTTGGGTCGATGGCATAGTCCTTGATGTGTTGCGTCAGTACCTTTGCTGCTTTTGCCATTTTCTCCACTGGCAGATTCTTGAAGCCATTAACAGCCTTTTTGTAACCGCTGTAAAGTCCGTCACGCTCTGCATCGGCTGTAGCGATGTCATCGGTCAGCATACTTTTTTGCGAGACTTTCAAGTCCTCGTCCTCTTGTTCCTTGGCAGCCTTTAGCGAGATAATCTGTGCGCTGAGCTTACTCTTTACATTCGCATCGGCCTCAGCACGTGCCAACACGTTTGAAATGAACAGAAAATGTGCGCCGTTGTTTAGACGCTCCAAGCTAAGAGTTCCAATTTCGCTCATAGTTTGATAAAAGTTTTAAGATGAATACTGTGGAAACTCCGTTTCTGTTGCGTTAAATAGATTGTTTATGCCACCACTACATTGTTTCCGATAATAATTCTCATGGATTCAGTCATACACGTTGTTTCCTTACTCGCTCCTTTGGGCCTGGACGCAAAAACAGCGTTTCTTGCACCATTCCGTATGGAGTAATGCAAGAAACGCTGTTTCTGCCGTCTTCCGATAATGAATTATACAATCTTCATGCCACAAACCCTTGCCGACACATTTCATGCCATCGTTGACACGGTTTCTTGTATCATGCACTATGGATTTGACATATTGTCTGATGTTTTCGGTCATTATAATGGCATAATTGGACTAAAATTTCAGTTTTTACGAAACCGATAACTAATAATGTCTTTATTCTTATTGTTTTTTAGTAACTTTGCAGCGCATTCGCAATAAATGCGTTTGCAAAACATACATAAGGCGTCGTCAACGCTTTGCTCATTGAACTTTCTGAACGTAGGAAATTCAAATTGGTTGTCAATGGCATTGCAGAGAAGATGTCACGGGTAGGTTGTATAATCAACC
>JAIJLI010000525.1 GCA_022722495.1 Dialister sp.
GCTTTCATGCCAAATAACAAAGAGGAGGGATCATGACAGGCCATCGGATGTCTCTTAGTCATGAGTCCCTCTTCTTCCCATCTCTTCCCCTCATATTGTATAATATAGTTATCCATTGAAGGGATGCCGATCATTTTAACTCATCATTCCTTCAAGATCAGATTTCCAGAAGGAGGTCTTTTATGAAAGGATATATCGAAGTCTATACAGGCGACGGAAAAGGGAAAACCACCGCTGCCATCGGACTTGCCGTCCGTGCCGTCGGTGCCGGAAAGAAAGTCTGTTTTATTCAGTTTATGAAGTCACTCGCCTATTCCGAGCAGAAGATCCTGCAGGGACTTCCGGGCCTGACGCTCATTACTTTGGGTAAACCATATTTCATTGCAAAAGAAGGTATGCTCTCAGAAGAAGAGATCAAAGCCTGGGGCTCCGCATTGCGCGTCTACCCCGCAGGGCATCCGCCGAAAGAATATCGCGACATGGTCCTCAAGGGGATCGAAGATGCGGTCAAAGCAGTCTCCAAAGACTATGATCTCGTTGTTTTAGACGAATACAACATGGCTTATTGGTATGACCTTGCGACCGAGGAAGATACGAAGCGCATTCTCGCCGCCAGAAGCCCGGACTGCGAACTCGTCTTCACGGGAAGAAATGCACCGAAGATCATTCTTGACGCCGCCGACCTCATCACAGAAATGAAAAAGATCCGGCATTACTACGACAAGGGCGTGGAATGTCGAAAGGGAATAGAGAATTGAGTTAGGGAAACGCTGATAAAATCACAGAATCAGATTTCATATGGATTTTTATACATAGCGTCGTCGACATCCTCCTTAAATAGCTCGCTATTCGCGTCGAATGTCTCCTCGCTCTGTATAAAAATCCAAGAATGAAATCTGATAACGATTTAATCAGTGTTTCCTTAAAAAGGCTTGTAGAAACGCCCCTTGAGCCCGATTGATTTAAAATACAAAACGAAAGGACTACCACCTATGCTTACAATTCATGGCAAAAGTATTTCCGGCATGGTTACGATCGGACCGCTGCGTATCTTCCGTCACCAGCCGATGGATTTCGCCCGTACAGAGATCGAAAAGCCGGAGACCGAAGTCGCACGCTTTGACTCCGCACGTAATGCAGCCGCTGTCAAGATGAAGGAATTCTACCAGGAAGCCATCTCTCATGTCGGTCTGGATAACGCTTCTATCTTCAAAGTCTATCAGCAGATGATGACAGACTCTGAATTCGTTGACGCTGTCAAGTCTATCATTCGGAAGCAGAGCGTCAATGCAGAGTACGCCGTCCAGCAGGCAGAGCAGAACTTCACACGTATCTATGAAGCAGATCCGGACGACTATGTCCATGGCCAGATCGCCGACCTTGCGGAAGTCGCACGCATCCTGCTCCGCACGCTCCGTCAGAAGCAGGCTCTCTTCTCTTCGGATGAGCCCTGCATCCTCTATGCGGATGACCTCACACCAAGCGAGACCATTCAGATGGATACGACAAAGATCTTAGGATTCGTAACGAAGGAAGGCACTCCGACTTCACATACTGCGATCCTCGCTCGTGCGCTCGGCGTCCCTGCGATCGTTGCGACCGGGACGGATGTCGATGCCACCCACGATGGGAAAACCGCCGTCATCGATGGCTTCTCCGGCGTTGTCTACCTCGAACCGACACCGGCTATCCTCTCCGGTATGAAAGAGAAACAGAGCCAGAGCATCCACCTGAAAGAGCTCCTCTTGCAGTTGAAAGGCCTTCCGAGCGAAACGATCGATGGTCACCGTGTCGAAGTCGCAGCGAACGTTTCCTCTGCCTCTGACCTTTCTGCCGTCCTCAAG
>JAIJLI010000526.1 GCA_022722495.1 Dialister sp.
TATTGACTAGGGACTGGGAACTAGCAGCTAGGGATTAGGAGACTAGAAGGCCAAAAGACTAGGAGACATCGGACTCTCTCGTGTCGTCATTTCGAGCGCAAGCGAGAAATCTTTGTCATTCGCGGCCCTGCGGTCGATGTTTGTAAAGCTCGAAACGGAAAACCTGCTCTCCGCATACCTTCGGGCATCGCCCCGTTTCGTCATCCTGAGCGGCGAGAAGCGTCGCACTTGAGATAACGAATGCCAGAACAGCTGCGACCTCGTCATCGATCTCGGCGAAGCCGCACCACCATTTCGCATTTCTCATTTCTAATTTCTCATTCAAGCGAAACTTTCAAATGGAATCAAAGGGCGAGCCGCTCCACGGGATAACCCTGAGCCCTCATTTCACTCATACCCTCTCTTCTTCCGATAATTCAGCGCCATATCTGCCACGCCAAGATACACCGTGAAAAGCTGCAGGAGAGGGATCCAGATCGAAATGATGACAATGAGCAGACGCAGCCGCTTCACCACCGGATAGATATGCGGCAGCCACCAGAGCGTCGCGATCCCCTGGATCCACAGCACGAAGTAGCACACCGCGCCCACATTGTACACAAGATCCTTCACCTGCTCGGTGAGCGGCATGTACTGCGTCCCTACAGACAGAAGAAGGAGCAGCAGTACCCAGCGCGGGAAATGCCAGCGCTCCAGCGGAGGAAACTGAGGAAAATCCGTCAGCCCCAGACGGCGGAAAACCACCTTCTCGATCTGCATCACCGCCCAAGCGAGCACCATCGGTGCCATCACCATCGCAGCCGGGATCATCTTTCGGATCGTTTTGATCATTTCCTCCGTCTGCTGATTCACCTGATCCAGCTGATCCCCGGACGCCATGAGACCTGACATTTCCTTCGCCATCCCCTGCATCTGATCCAGCGTACTTCCATACACCTGATCCCAGGGCATCCCCATCATGACCACCGTACCCAGAAGATTCAAAAGCATCGCGAAAAACATCACAGCCACGATCGTCCCAAAGGTGCGGAGCGCCGAGCAGTGCTTCTGATAGCAGTACGCCATCGCGATCCCTGCAAAGCCGAACATCACCACCAGAAAGAACGCCGTCGTGATCCCGAAGAACGCCGAGTCCAGGATCATGATCCCCGACGTCGCGATCACCGCCCACTTCACACCCTCGCGGATCCCCATGTACGCGATCGGGAGAGGCAATGAAAGCAGCGCCAGAAGGGAGATCCCCGGCACATAGAAGCCCACCATAGAAAGCACCACGGCGAGTGCCGTACACATTCCCGCCAGGACGACCGCATTCGTGTCGCCCGCTTTGAACTGATTCATAACTACTCCTTCCAGAAATATAAATGTATATCGCCTTTTTATACCCATATTCTATCATACTTGAAGAAAGAATAGGAAAAGGGTTAAAGGTTCAGGGTTCAGGGTTAGCTCACAGGGCGTACTGCCCATTGATTGAGCAAAAGAGGTTCAACGGGGTGGTGCGGCGCATTTCGTCATCCTGAGCGAATGCTATCCTCGCATCGTCAGCCTTCCCCTCTAGGGGAAGGTGCCCCGCAGGGGCGGATAGGGCGACTATGGCATGAAAGACAGCTGGTAGTATAGGCGAAAAGGGGGGCATTTGTGCTGCTTGCGAAAGCACCCGAGCGCCGCCTTTTTTTATTGGGGCGATGCCCGAAGGTGGTATTCAAGTCACGGGTTACCAGTCATAACAACGATACGAGTAGGCCCTTGGAGAAGGGCCGCGCCGAAGGCGCAGGATAGAGTGCCTCGAAGAGGCACAACTCTACGCAGCGGTATGAAAAACGATATGAGACGATCCGT
>JAIJLI010000527.1 GCA_022722495.1 Dialister sp.
ATCTGAGCCAGTTCGTAACGGGTCATGTTTCTTTCGCCTTTGAAGGTGCCGTCCGGATAGCCTTCTACGACGCCCTGAGTGGAGAGGTCAGATACTGCCTGATAAGCCCAGTCATCCGGAGTGACATCAGAGAACGGATTTGCGGCGAATGCAGATACGCCAGCGGTGAGTGCTGCTGCAGCAGCGATTGCAAGAATCTTTTTCATGAGAGTGCTCCTTTCGGGGACAGCTCTTTGGGAGAGCTTCCCCTTACCAAGAATGCCTGCGCTTATCAAGGGAGGAGTCGCTCGAGTGACCGTGTTTCCTCTGCTTTCTTCCCTCATCCGGCCGCACAGGATCTCGCCGGATATATCCAATATACAGTGCATACTGGCGATGGTCAATAGCAGCAATAAAGGTTTTGCAAAGGTTTTACCGTACCTTTTCGTTCTCATGAAATCCTAAAGTCAATTTTGCAAAGTATTGACGAAGTGAGTTTTTTGTTGCCAGTTGCCGGTGATCTCACATTCTCCTTTACACCGCTGCAGGGTTAGCCCGCGGGGCGTATTACATTTGAGCGACTCGCTTGAATAAGAAATGAGAAATGGTGGTGCAGCACATAAAAGTATAGAAGCGCCGCGAAACATAAATCGGACGGTAGCATTTAAGTCAACAGTCACTAGTCACTACTTTAAAGCACGAAAAAAGGAGCTCCCTTTGGGGGAGCTCCTTTCTATTTAGCGATAGCTAAATTATTTTGCGATCTTAGCTACAACGCCTGCGCCTACGGTACGACCGCCTTCACGGATAGCGAAACGCTGGCCTTCTTCCATAGCGATCGGGGTGATGAGCTTAACGCTCATTTCTACGTTATCGCCAGGCATGCACATTTCAGTGCCTTCCGGCAGCTGGATGTCGCCGGTTACGTCGGTGGTTCTGAAGAAGAACTGCGGACGATAGCCGTTGAAGAACGGGGTATGACGGCCGCCTTCATCTTTGGTCAGTACGTATACCTGAGCGGTGAATTCAGTGTGCGGCTGAACAGTGCCCGGTTTTGCGAGGACCTGGCCACGAACGATGTCTTTACGGTCGATACCACGCAGCAGAGCGCCGATGTTATCGCCAGCCATTGCCTGGTCAAGGGTCTTTCTGAACATTTCTACGCCGGTAACGACGGTAGCGGTCGGTTTATCCTGCAGGCCGACGATTTCAGCGGTGTCGCCGACTTTGACAGTACCACGTTCTACACGGCCGGTAGCAACGGTGCCACGACCGGTGATGGTGAATACGTCTTCGACTGGCATCAGGAATGGTTTATCGGTGTCACGTTCTGGGGTTGGGATGTAGTCATCTACCGCCTGCATCAGATCGCGGATCTTCTGTTCATCTTCTGGGTTGCCGTTGAGAGCGCCGAGAGCGGAGCCAACGATAATCGGGGTGTCATCGCCTGGATAGTCGTAGGAGGAGAGCAGATCTCTGATTTCCATTTCTACGAGGTCGATCAGTTCCGGATCATCTACCTGGTCAGCTTTGTTCAGGAATACAACGATAGCCGGTACGCCGACCTGTTTAGCCAGGAGGATGTGTTCACGGGTCTGCGGCATTGGGCCGTCAGCTGCGGATACTACGAGAATAGCGCCGTCCATCTGAGCTGCACCGGTGATCATGTTCTTTACATAGTCAGCATGCCCTGGGCAGTCAACGTGTGCGTAGTGACGGGTAGCGGTTTCGTATTCAACGGTGGAGGTGTTGATGGTAATACCACGTGCTCTTTCTTCCGGTGCTTTATCGATGGAAGCATAGTCGAGGAAGTTAGCGCCGCCCTGTTCAGACAGTACTTTGGTGATAGCAGCGGTCAGGGT
>JAIJLI010000528.1 GCA_022722495.1 Dialister sp.
GTGCGAAGGAAGCGGGTCTTCCTGCCTGCGGCGGCGTGAACAGTCCATATGTATGGCTGACGGTGCCGGAAGGTATGACGAGCTGGGATTTCTTTGATTTCCTGCTGAATGAGGCGGAAATCATCTGCACGCCGGGCTCCGGCTTCGGTCCGTGCGGGGAAGGCTATGTCCGTCTGACGTCTTTCAATACGCCGGAGCTGACGAAGGAAGCGGTAGAACGCATGAAGAAGGCACTGGCTGCTAAATAAATTAAAGGGGGAGGGAAGATAGCGATCGGCTCATGCATTGAGAAATGAGAAGATCGCTTTTCCCGAATTGGGAATGAGGGGTGGCGCTTTCGCGTTCGGTCATCGGTCACTTCTGATCCCTGAACCTATATTTACAAGGAGTATCCATGAGTACGAATCTGCAGATCGGTATTGTCGGCCTTCCGAATGTAGGGAAGAGCACGCTGTTCAATGCCATCACAAAAGCCGGAGCAGAAGCGGCGAATTTTCCTTTCTGCACCATCGAGCCGAATGTGGGCGTCGTAGAGGTCCCGGATCATCGCATCTATGATCTGGCGAAGATGTTCCAGCCGAAGAAGACGACGCCGGCGTTCACTCGTTTCGTCGATATCGCCGGCCTCGTAGCGGGCGCCTCCAAGGGCGAGGGTCTGGGAAATCAGTTCCTCTCGCATATCCGTGAGACGGATGCCATCGCGCATGTCGTCCGTTGCTTCGAGGATGGAAATATCACGCACGTAGAAGGCTCTATCGATCCTGTCCGTGATATGGATATCATCAATACGGAGCTGTGTCTGGCGGATCTGGAGAGTGTCGACAAGAAGAAGGTCAAGACGGCGAAGCTCGCGCAGGCAGGGATCAAGCAGGCGAAGCTCGATCTGCCGGTGCTTGAAAAGGTATTCGATGCGCTGCAGGAAGGGACGCCGGCAAGAGCCCTTGATCTCTCGGAAGATGATCTGGAGGTCTTGAAGGAGCTGAATCTCATCACGCTGAAGCCTGTCCTTTATGTGCTGAATGTCGCGGAAGATGACATCGCGGATCCGGAAGCGAATCCTTTCGTCCAAAAGGCAGCGGCGCAGGCAGAAAAGGAAGGCGCCAAGTGGGTGCCGATCTCTGCGGAGATCGAGCAGGAGGTCTCCGAGCTGGATGCCGAAGAGGCGAAGGCTTTCTTGGCCGATCTGGGCGAAGAGGAGCCTGGCCTGAATCGCCTGATCCGCAGTGCGTACTCTATGCTGGGACTCATCAATTTCTTCACCGTCGGAGCGGATGAATGCCGTTCCTGGACGGTCCGTGAAGGGACGAAAGCACCGAAGGCCGCCGGCAAAATCCACAGCGATATCGAGAGAGGCTTCATCCGTGCGGAGATCGTCTCCTACAAAGACCTGATGGAATGCGGCTCGTATACGACGGTCCGTGAAAAAGGTCTCCTCCGTGTCGAAGGGAAGGACTATATCATCCAGGATGGGGATATCGCTTACTTCCGCTTCAATGTGTAGTTTTATGAGAGCAGAGAGCGCAGCCCGCATGGGCTGCGTTTTTTTGTACCCTATTTGAGGGAAAATGTATTCTTGCGTCGATGGCCTTCCGCATCGTCTGCTTGAGACGCTTTTTCTCTCTCATTGTCATACCGCCACTGCCCTATCCGTCTCGCTTCGCTCGCCACGTTCCCCATGCGGGGAAGGCTTTAGTGTGGGAAAAGCGGTATTCTCGTATTTCGGACTATACTGATTTCTCTCACAGATTGCGTTTTTGCATGCCAGTAGAGCAGCCCCTTGAAGAAGGGGCACGCCGAAGGCGGAGGATAGATCTGCCCCGCAGGGGCAGCCTTCTACG
>JAIJLI010000529.1 GCA_022722495.1 Dialister sp.
GCTCGGGCAGGATGGGGACTTGCGTGTATCCTCCCTTTTCCTTGATGCGGCAGGAGCAGCGAGCGAGGCCGCTTCGTACCAGAAGATCCATGCCGCGTGCAGCATACGTCGAAACGAGCAGCCGGTCCATCTCCTGGCGCACACGCTCAAGTGACAGCCCCGAGACCCGCGGGAAAGCACTCTCCATCCCCTCTACCAGCGAGCGGTCAGCCATGAAGTCGAGCTGAGCGGCAAACCGGCAAGCGCGGAATAGGCGCAGCGCATCCTCTGAGAAACGCTCTCCTGCATCCCCCACCGTCCGCAGACGCTTCCTCGCGATATCGGAAAGACCGCCAAACGCATCATGAAGCCGCCCTCTGCGATCCATCGCTATGGCATTCACCGTGAAATCACGGCGCATGAGATCCTCTTTCAGCGTCCCGGCAAAGGATACCTCGCTCGGCCGATGGGCATCACTTCCATACCTCTCGCTGCGGAATGTTGTCACTTCGTAATTTTCACCGCCCAGGACAATGATGACCGTCCCGAACCGGCGTCCACCGCCATCGACCGCTTTCCAACCACGCAAAGCAGCGATAGAGAGCATTTCCTCCGGACGCGCCGATGTGGTGATGTCCCAGTCATGCGGCACCTTTCCCATTGCAAGATCGCGGACGCACCCGCCCACGATATAGCCCTCTTTCCCCGCTTCTTCCAGTGCTTCTAGGATCTGCCGAGCCCCCTCATCTATAGCTTGCCTCCGCTCATCACAAGAGCAGGAAGCGAAAGAGTTCTTCATAAAGCGGGAAGAAATCCGATTCAAGAGTCCCACGTGTTTCACCTTCTTCTCCGTCATTTTGTTTTTATTATATACTCTATCGGGGAGAAGGGAAAGGGAGGTCCGTGAGAGGGGCGCATAGAGCCTCTTCGGATCCCAGCGAGGCATGCCGCACAGACTGCCGGCTGCTGCCGGGAAGTCACCAGATGTCAGAAGGCAGATTCTCGTATCGTCACTAAATCATCGTCCGATAAAAAGTCGTGAAGCCGGCACTGCCGTTTCTTATGCGAGCCAAGCATTCTTTGGCGACCAAGAAAGGAGAAAACCATAGACCAAACCAAAAAGGATGCCTTTCGGCATCCTTTTATTCATCCCTGTTGGGATGTTTCTTCTTATACATCCGATGCGACACACAACCGCCGATCAGCAGAAGGAACAGCAGGATGAAACGCGTGCTGTGTTCCTGAAAATAAATGAGATCATGTCCCAAAACCACCTCGATCACGACCGAGGGGATCTTTCCGATGAGCGTCGCCTTGAAATGCTCCTTCGATGACAGCTTCGACACCACCGCGACCGCCGTGAAAAGAATATTCGGCGAATAGGGAATCGCCCTCGTAAGTATCATATGCTTCACGCTGCTATACTTATCGAGCTTCTCGAGCATATGCTGCTTCTCGATGAAGCTTCTCGCTTCCTGCCTGAAGAAGATACGCCCAATATGAAAACTCAACTCGATTCCCAAGACTTCCCCCAGCCAGGAGATTACCAGTCCCGGAATCAGACCAAAAAGAGCTCCGTTCACTGTAAGAAAGGGGATCGTCGGGATCCCGAAGACATTACAGAAAATCAAAAGCCCAATACTCACCGCAAAGGCTCCATAGCCAAAAGAGGAGATATAATCACCTAAGCCATCAATATCCCCCGCCAGTGTCAGCTGAATCGTCTGGTCATAAAATTCCGGGTAGTACGTCTTCATCACAAATACAGAGACCGCGGCCGCAATGACCAGGATCAGTACCCCGATGAATTTCTTATATTCATCTATCATGCCTCTACCCTTTGGCCGCCCATAGAT
>JAIJLI010000029.1 GCA_022722495.1 Dialister sp.
GTATGAGAATGGAAATTCGGGAAAACCTTCAAATAGAGATTGCTATAGGGCACATATTTTAAAACGAATGGTGGAGGGACCATGGAAGCCAAATTCCGAAATATAAGGAAAATAGTTCAGCATTTGAGGCATCCCTATCGACTCTTTTTCTATTTGGCTCTATTAGGCATTATATACATGGGTTTAGATATAGTGGAGCCCGTGCTGGCTGGACATATAATGGATGCGTTCTTGTCAAATGAAGTCAAAACAGAAATTTGGCAGCTTGGACTTTTATGGCTCGCTATTTTTATTCTGAAATATGCAGTAAGTTACGAGAAGATGCGGATCGGCTTATTCTCTATGCTCTCTGGAATGGAAAATATACAACTTTCAATTTTTCAGACTATTTTATCAGCGCCTTTGGCATTTTTTAACCAGTTTTCTGTTGGCTACCTTATGGCAAGGCAAACTGATGATGTTTTCAACTTAGAAGGAATGATGCCTCATCATTTAGTGGAAGGCCTTTTAGCCATTGCAGAATCATTTGTTATTTTATCCTGTATGTTTTATTTAAATGTATGGCTTGGAATTGGTGCGGTTCTGCTGAAATGTCTGGATTTGTTCAGTAATTTTTATTTTCCCTTGAAACAATTATATAAGGAGCATAATGAAGCAAGAGCTATTGCTTCGAGTGAGCTACAGGATGTTTTGAAAAATATTTTGATTATTAAAGCAGCTGGAAAGGAAAAAGAAGAAAGTCAGCGCTTTCAGGAATGCTTGAAACAGTATTATGGTACCTGGAATAAACGGGACGAAATCAATTATATTCGTTCATTGCTCACGCGTATGTCAGAAGATGCCAGCTATATGATTATCATTGTTCTAGGCGGAGTATCGATGTATTACGGAAAGATGACGATAGGGGAAATCACCGCATTCCTGCTGTTTTATAAAAAATTGAGCAGTGCTTTTGTAGGTGCAGTTCCCTTAATACCTTTGTTCAAAATTGGGGAAGGTGCCATGGAGCGAGTCGATGAGTTGAAGCGACATATTCCCGAGAGAAAGACATCTGATGATGAAAAAGGGCAGATGGAGAGTAGAGGGAAAATTGAGCTGCAAAATGTAAAATTCAGCTATAACAATCAGCGTATATTCCAAGGAGTTTCCATGTCATTTAAACCAGGGGAAATCACCGCTATTGTAGGGAAAAGTGGAGCAGGAAAGTCAACTATTATCAAGCTTTTGCTTGGACTTTATCAAGTGGAGGAAGGGAAAATTCTATGGAATGGAAATGATGTTAACCAGATAAACGGACAGTCGATGAGATCTCTAATTTCGTATATCCCACAAGACGCGCCGCTATTTCATAGAACTTTACGTGAAAATATTTTATATGAAGCGCCTGAAAGTGTGAGTGATGAAGATGTTTCTAAAGTGATTGCTCGAACGGGCATTCAGGAAATGCAAAAAAGATTTGAACAAAAAGAGAAGTCTTGGAACTTAGAAACAACAGTGTCTGGTGGTGAACGGCAGCGTATCAATTTAGCCAGGGCCTTGTTGAAGAATGGGAGCATTTATATTTTTGATGAGGCTACATCAGCGTTGGATACAGAAACGGAGAAAATAGTACAACAGACGTTACGAGAATTATCAAGGACCAAAGTAGTTATTATTATTTCGCACCGGCTGTCTTCTGTTAGAAAAGCGGACAAGATTTATGTGCTTGACGAAGGAAGCGTGCAAGAAAATGGCTCTCATGAAGAACTTATGAAAAAGAAAGGGAGATATTACCGTTTATTTGAAGAGCAGGTGAAAAAGAATGACGAAAAGCAGATTACTGGTTGATTATGAAATTGTAGAAATGAGTGGTACGAAATTGGCGATTTTTAAAAATGGTGGAGAAGATGTCTATGTTGTAAATAAAGAAACGGCTTATATCCTGAACTTGCTAAAGAAAGGATTTGGAAATGTTGAGATTGTGAGTGAAATGAATTCTCACTATGGTTTACATCCTGACTTAGCGGGAAATTTGTTGGGAGATTTGCTTATTCGATTGAAGGACAATGAATTGTTTTCAGAATAAGAAGTAAAGCAGAAATATGATCAAGCAAAAAGAGATTCCGAAAAATCGGAATCTCTTTTTGCTTGCGGGAAACTATTTCAATTCAACAGCAGAAGACAGTTTGCTTTCCTTCTCCGCTTCTTCATCCTTGCCTACACAGTAGGAGGCGAAGAGGGAGCCGGACACATTGTGCCAGACGGAGAAGATCGCACCGGCGATGCCGCCGGCCGCTGTGAAGTACATGAGAGCCAGCGTGGAAGCCAGACCGGAATTCTGCATGCCGACTTCGATGGTCATCGCGCGAGTCTGCGCGGTATTCAGGCCGAAATGGCGCGCGCAGAAATGGCCGAGCAGCATGCCGCAAAGATTGTGCAGGATGACGACACCGAGGATGAGTAGTCCATTATCTAGGATCGTACGTCCGGAGAGGGAGACCACGCAGGCGACAGTGATGATGACGACCAATGCGGAGAACATCGGCATGATCGTATTTACCTTCTTCACCTGACGCGGGAAGAAATAGTTGATGCCGACACCGATGAGCAGCGGTAGGAGCACCATCTTCACGATGGACATCATCATAGACATGAAGTCGATATCGACCCAGGTGCCAGCGATGAGCCATACGAGGAAAGGCGTGACAAATGGCGCCAGGATGGTATTCACCATTGTCATGGATACAGAAAGAGCGACGTCGGCTTTGGCGATGTAGGAAATGACATTCGAAGCCGTGCCGCCGGGGCAGCAGCCGACAAGGACAACGCCGATCGCGATTTCCGGCGGAAGGGCGAAGAGATGGATCAGTGCGAAGGCAGTCGCCGGCATGATGACGAACTGCAGCACCGTGCCGATCGCTACATTTTTCGGCTGTTTGAATACATTCTTGAAATCACCGGGGGTGAGGCTCATACCCATGCCGAACATGATGATACCGAGCAGCGTCGGGATCTTCGGAGCGAAGGGCTTCATCACCTCCGGCCAGAAAATGCTGAAGATGCCTGCCAGCACGACGCCGATAGACATGTACTTGGTACAAATACGAATGATTTGATTGAGCATAGGAAACTCCTTTGTGGACATATTTCCTTCCGGGAGCATCCTTCACGGAAGGGCCGGAAGGAATGTAGAGAACAGCTATCAGCCGATTTCTCTTTCTTTTTCAGGGCCTCTGGTTTTCAGGGGGTGGTTCTTTTCATCCACCATCACCACTTTGGGGACCAGAGCGCGGGCTTCTTTTTCATCCATCTGGGCGTAGGCAATGATGATGACCACGTCCCCGATGGCGGTGCAGCGGGCGGCAGCACCGTTCAAACAGACGACGCCGCTCCCCCGTTTGCCGGGAATGGTATATGTTTCCAGGCGGGCACCGTTGTTGTTATTACAGATCTGCACCCTTTCGCCGGGAAGGATGCCGGCGGCATCCATGAGGTCTTCGTCGATGGTAATGCTTCCCATATATTCCAGATTTGCTTCGGTTACAGTGGCGCGGTGGATTTTGCCGTGCATCATGGTATAGGTCATTATTCTGCCTCCAGTACTACATTATCAATGAGTCTTGTTTTTCCGAATTTTACAGCCACTGCCAAGAGCGCTTTTCCAGTGATGGTTTCTTCCACTTCCGGAAGACCCGGCATGCCATACATTTCAACATAGTCGATATCGCTCATCGGTTCGGCTTCGATCTCCTTCGTCACCTGATCGATCAGCTTCTGCTTATTCCTTTCACCGGCTTCGAAGGCTTCCTTCGCATGGGAAAGGCTTCTGGAGAGGACGAGTGCTGCGGTGCGCTCTTCCTTGGAAAGATAGACATTTCTGGAAGACTTCGCAAGGCCGTCCGCTTCACGGACGATCGGCATCAGGCGGAGCTCCACATTCATGAAGAGGTCTTCCACCATGCGCTGAAGCACCTGCGTCTGCTGGGCATCCTTCAGGCCATAATAAGCGCGGTCGCATTCCGTCAGATTGAAGAATTTCGTGCAGACAGTCGCTACGCCGCGGAAATGGATCGGGCGTGTGCGGCCGCAGAGGACCTTCGTGATCGGGCCGGTGACTTCTACCCATGTCATATCCTTATGCGGATACATTTCGGCGGGAGACGGAGCGAAGAGGAGATCCGCGCCGGCGGCTTCTGCGACCTTCGCATCAGCCTCGAGCGTTCTCGGGTATGCTTCGTAGTCTTCGTTCGGTCCGAACTGGGTCGGATTGACAAAGACAGAAGTGATGACAAAATCATTTTCCTTGCGAGCGGCCTGAATCAGGGATGCATGGCCTTCATGAAGCGCTCCCATGGTGGTCACAAGACCGATGGATTTCCCATCCTTCTTGCACTGGTGGACGTACTCTTTCAGCTCTTTGATGGTGTGAATGACTTTCATAGTAGATTCCTTCCCGGAAGCAGGGCTTCCCGTCAAATGCTTGGGTGAGTGCGGATCTTTCCATCAAAAAACCGCACCCAAAATGAATGCGGTTTCAGGAACCAGCCCTTGCCAGCAATACCCGCCTGGCAGGAAGGCAAATTAAAAATACATCCCAGAGGGATGCATTCTGATTTGAAATCTCTGCATTCGTCTCGGTTATAAAAATCCAAGCGATATTAAAGTTTGACAGATAGAAAATCAATGCAGCGCCCGATGGCCTTTCCTCGATACAGCTCAGCTGATACTGCTCGAATGGCCGGGATTTCATGCTGCCGTCCTGATTTCTTTCAGACTCCCTTCGGGATATCCATAGAGCATGGGCGGATCTCACGTTTCTGTCAGAGAAAGGATACTCTATCAGGGGGGGCTTGTCAAGGGGAAGCGCCTGTGAAACCAGTTGAGATAATTTGTCAACTTATAGACTTAGTGAGAAGTGAGAAGTGTTAGAAGGTGCGCACAATTCATATGGCGCCCCAATACCCTGATGCTATGAAGTTAAGAAGATGGTTGAGAGGTCCATCGGACCAGTTCCCCCCTCCGGGGGAAAGGTGGTGCCGAAGGCACCAAAGGGGGTGCATTTCCACGAGCGAAGCGAGGTTTTATGGTTTTCTAAATGATAGCGGTATACCGTAAGCATTTGGAAAACCATAAAACCGGCCTACGGCCGAGGAAATGCACCCCCTCTGCCTTCGGCATCTCCCCCAGAGGGGGAGATAGCCCGATGGGCCAAACAATGGCATGTAAAACCCATCGAGATAATGGTCAGATGGGACGAAGACCATTACCATTTCGAGGGCGATGGCTCGATGGGCCTATCACAAGCATACAAGATCCCCTGCTTATGATGATAAAATGCTGAAACCATCTGCATAAAAAATTAGAGATGATAAAAGAAATATTTCCACAGACAAAATAAATATTAAAAACCACTTGAAAAGTAGAAAGCATTCGTGTAGTATTAAAACAACCGTAAAGAAAAATTTAAAACCATGAACTTTCATTGAGTAAAAAGCGCGATGAGTGTTCTATCTCTCCTGCCGTCGAAACACGGACAGACGGGCGGGGGAGTGGAATAGATTTTCTGTTTCTATGAAGTGGGAAGAAAGGAGGGAGAGATGAGGAAGATCGTTTTAGCTTGCCTGTTTCTGCTCGGGCTTTGTTTCCTGCCGTTGGCTCATGCATCGGCGGCGACACAGTCATCGGATACGATGATATTGGAATGGCGAGCAGAGAAGGCGTGGATCGACAAGGGCGACCTCTGTCTGCGTGGGACATTCACGAATAAGAGAAAGGATCTCAGCATCACGAAGATCGATCAGTTCGTGACAGAGATCACCTTCACGCGCGCGGATGGCAGCAAGTATCAGTACGTCGCTATGCCGACCAAAATGCCGCTGGTCAAGATTTCAGCCGGTGGCGCACGGACTGTGACTTTCAATCTGGGGCATTTTGAAGATACTTGGAAGGATTGGGTCGCAACTGAGGATTATACATTCACCTACATTACAGGAAAACGCTGGTAAGCAGCGAGAGGGAAATTGATGATGAAAAGAAAAGCATTACTTACCTTAATGGCAGCATCGATGTTGACAATCGGGGGGGGGTACTCTGATTCATGCTGCATTCGATGAAAATTTAAATATGTATACGCTCGATACCGTTGTCGTCGAAGCAGATAAGACAAAGAACAAATTCGGCGATACCATTACCGAGCAGTCGTACTATCGTACCGGCGGTGATGTGAAGGTCATCACGAGAGAAGAGATCGAGAAGCGTCACTATACGGATCTGACGGAAGCCATTAAGCGTATCCCAGGGGTTACGTTCCAGAACCCAGGGTATCGCGGCGGGGAATATGGATACGAATTCTATAATAATGGCGTTTCCATTAACGGGGATACTCGCGTTATTGTTTGTGTCGATGGTCGTCGTGTTGATAATGCGGCAAGTACTCGTGTTGGCTCCAAGAGTACAAGTGGTACGAAATCCACAGGGGTGAACCTGAATCAGGTCACCAATATGGAAAATGTCGATAAAATTGAAGTCATAAAAGGACCTGGTGCATCCGTATATGGTGCAGATGCTACTGGGGGTGTCATTAACATTATCACTAGAAAAGGTGGTAATGATTCTACCGCTACAGTTGATGTGTCTACCGGCTCTTGGCATCAGCACAATTATGCGGTGAGCGTTTCGGGAACAAAGGGCGATGATAAGTCTCTGCACTATTTCATTTCTGCCAACCGAAACATGTCCGGCGATACCAAGTATACAGACGGAGTAACTGGAGAAACAGGGACCTTGGGTGGCTCTCGCTGGAAAGAGGATGGTGTCAACATCCGAATCGATAAAGACTTCGATGCTAATCATTCCTTGAAAATTGCATATAATCACAAAGATGGGAAAGATGGTTATCCGATTGCTACACCAAGCATGAGATATTGGAATCAGAATGACTGGAATCGGATCATTTTTAATGCTACGGTAGGTAAGCTTGATCAGAATAATAAACTGATTTGGGAAGGTAATTATAAGCAAAAAAGTAAATGGGATGAGCCTGGAACAAAATATGAAGACAGTGGTAAGAAAGATGATGATGGGAATACCATTTGGTACACTTTGGATAAAAATGGTAATAAAATCAAAACCTTTAAAAAATTAAGCGGTGATAAAAAGAATCCAGGTTATCACAACTTATATGCGTTAGATGGAGCTTTGTATAATTCCTTCAGTAAGTTTAATAACAATGATGTCGATGTAACCTATACCTTCAATAAAGATAATGGGATGGATAGCTTCATTCGTCTATATTCTCAGAAGCATCGTTATATGCAGCGTGATAAATATTCTTGGTCTTTCCTCTCGGATCCAAGCAATGCATATAATGACATGTTCCCGACAGGGGCAACTAGCGAGCAGCTGAACAAGTGGATTGCAGACAATTTGGCTCCGTTCCCAGGAAGTGGTGATCAGAAAGCTTTTGACCGCTGGCTGGAATTGACAGGTGGTAAAGCTGGTGAGCCAACGAGTTGGCATGATGAACAGAATAAGGGTATTCAGTTGCAGCTGGCTAAATCACTTGGTATTCACGACGTGATTGCTAGTGTAACCTATGATAAAGCCCGTAATTATTCCAGAAGCATTTCGAATGGTGTTGAAAATAGTTCTTATGTCCAGAGAAAGACGTTACAGGCATATGTACAGGACAAAATCCATCTGACAGATAAATGGGATTTTACACCGGCTATTCGTTACGCCAAGTATAGTTCTTTTGAACACTCTACAGGCACGACACAGGGTAAAGGCGATACCCATGATCTGAACTACACCATCAATACGGAATATATGTTTAATGACTCCACCAGCATGTATGCTGGATGGACGAAGGTATTCCGTCCACTTCGTGAAGGGGATTATTCCACAGTTGACGGCGTATTTAAAACACCATTGAAAGATGAAGAAGGCAATGCATGGACATTTGGCGTACGTAAAGAGCTCTCTGATAAGACGACGCTGGCTGTTCATTACGATATCACCAAGATGACGAATGCCATTGCTACCCTTCCGATTTGGGATGAAGCGCAGCAGAAACCGGTAAGTACAGCTGTTAATGCCAAGGAAGATAAGCAGTCGTTCAATTTCACGGTAGACCATCAGTTTAACGATCATTTGACATTGTCTGCTTCTTATTCTCATATGAAGGATAAATGGAAAGCCAAATCCGGCTGGATTCTTGATGATAGCTGGGGATATGCTAATGAAAGTGATATCAATACTGCCATCAACAGCCTTCGCCCACAGAACCATTATTCACTGAATCTCTCTTATGAAAATGGAAAACTGTATACTGGCTTGCTGACAAATTGGTACACTGGCTGCAGTGAACATGCTTTTTCCAATAAACGATTCCTTGTACTGGATTGGAATGTAAACTATCAGCTGACCAAAAACATGAATGTATACCTCCTGATCAATAACTTGACCAATGAAGGATACGAAACATCATACAACTCTTGGAACGGCATCGGCTCCTCGGCAATGCCGGGACGCAGCGTACTGGTCGGCGCAAAGTACACCTTCTAATACCAAACCACATCACTCTGTATGCACGAAAAGTGCGCCTGCTTTCGCAGGCGCACTTTCACCATATCTACAGGAGACAAACAAATGAAAAAGATCCAAATTCTCGCGCTATCCGCTCTCCTTCTGACTGTGCCGCTTGGCATTGTCCATCCTGTCTATGCAGCTGCAGAAGGGACGCAGGTGGAGCAGCAGAAACGGCCGCCGCGCCGCCCCCGGCTGACCATGGAAGAGATGCAGACTGTCCTCTCCCAGAAATATTTCGTCACTCCGGAAGAGACGAAGAGCCTGATCGATAGCGGGACGAGCTTCCGCGATCTGGAACGCGCGGCGAAGCTCTCTTATGTTTCCGGAAAACCGGTGAAAGATATCCTCGCACTGAAGAAAGATGAACCGTGGCAGCGCGTGGAAGTACTGATCGGTGCGGTGGGAGAAAAGGCCTACCAGAAAGACCTCGAGCTCAAAGCCGTGAATCTCGAACGTTGGTGGGGCATCCCGAAGAAGGTCGGGATGCGCTACATGAGACAGGGCTACCCCATGCATTATGTGAAAGTGACGTGGATCCTTGCCCAGCACTCCGACTGGACGATGGACGCCATCTTGAAAGATAAAAAGTATGGTGATAATTGGAAAGCCTGGTGCAAGAGAAATCTCGGTATCGATGGGGAAACGTATGATGCATGGATCGGGGAGTATAAGAACCCGACCTATTTTCCTGGGAAGTATTTTTGAATATAGCTTTATCAGACAATGATAGGTCCATCGGACCAGTGCCCCCTCCGGGGGAAAGGTGGTGCCGAAGGCACCAAAGGGGGTGCATTTCCACGAGCGAAGCGAGGTTGTATGGTTTTTTAAATGCCAGCGGTATACCGTAATCATTTAGAAAACCGTAAAACCGGCCTAACGGCCGAGGAAATACACCCCCTCTGCCTTCGGCATCTCCCCCAAAGGGGGCGATGGTCCGATGGACCGATCAAACGTTTTCTTAAATTCATAGCATTACCCAGAGGGGGAGATGGCCCGATGGGCCAAACAATGTCATGCAATGGCATTGAATACTAATGATAGGTCCATCGGACCAGTGCCCCCTCCGGGGGAAAGGCGGTGCCGAAGGCACCAAAGGGGGTGCATTTCCACGGCCGAAGGCCGGTTGTAAGGTTTTTCGAGCGAAGCGAGGTTTTATGGTTTTCTAAATGATAACGTGATACCGCAGTCATTTAGAAAAGCGTAAAACCGGCCTGACGGCCGAGGGAAAACAAGCCAACATCGCTGCGCTCGGGAAATACACCCCCTCTTTGGTTCTCCCCCGGAGGGGGAGATGGCCCGAAGGGCCGAACAATGTCATGCAATGGCGAAGGTTCTATGATCTGAAAGGAGCACATGATGCAGAAACCACCTTTGAACCGGACGATGAAGGGACGAGCGTCTTCCATGCGTCGTCACATGACGAAGGAGGAGTTTCATCTTTGGTATCATTTCCTACGCATGTATCCGGTGAAGTTCCGGCGGCAACGGGTGATGGGGGCTTTTATCTGTGATTTCTACTGCCATAGGGCGCGGCTGATCGTCGAGCTGGATGGGGCACAGCATTACTCTGACTATGGGAAGAGCTATGATGCATGGCGCAGCGAGAAGTTGGAAAAGGATGGATGCAAGGTGCTTCGGTTTTCGAATGGTGATATACATGAAAGGTTTTATGGCGTATGTGTCCTGATCGACCGCGCTGTGAAGGAACGGATCAAGGAAATGGAAGAATGAAAAAGATATGGATAGCGGCGGCGCTTCTTTCCTGCTGCCTTCTCTCGGGCTGCAGTCCGATGGTGAAGGAGGGGGCGCCGCGGACGGAATCGGTGGTGGAGGATTCGGCTCATTACCCTGTCACCGTTGAAACGTTAAACAGTCACGGAGAGATGCGGGAGGAGACGTTCAGGGCGCCGCCGAAACGGGTGGTGTGCATCTGGCAAAACTCTATCGAAAATCTTCTGGCTCTTGGCGTGGGGGATCGGATCGTGGCAGCGATGGGGCTGCCGGATGGGAGCTATCTGCGCCCGGAGTATCGCGATACGTATGCGAAGATCCCGTATACGAGTATGGAAAATCTAGATATGGAGACGGTGATGCTGCAGGATCCGGATCTCATCGTGGGCTGGGCATCGTCTTTCGATAAGAAGACGCTCCGCGGGACGGATTTCTGGGAAGGCCGCGGTGTCGGGACATACATAGCTCCCGGGTCTTCGTCGAAAATCCAAGTACATACGATCGACTATGAGTATCAGGATATCTTGAATCTCGGGAAGATTTTTGACCGGGAGGAGAAGGCTCAAGAGCTGGTCTCTAAGATGCAGGATGAGATCGAGCGTGCGGAAGGAAAGGCGCAAAAAATGGGGCATCATCCGCGGGGGCTTATCATCGAGTATTTGGGGAAGGATATCACGGTCTACGGAGAACGCTCGCTTGCAGGAAATATCCTTACGTCTATGGGCGGGGAGCTTCTTGGCACGGGTATGCGTACGATCAGCAAGGAGCAGCTGATCGAGATGGATCCCGAGGCGCTTTTCATGGTGGTCTGCGAAAATGCGTATGATCAGATGGATCAGATCGTAGAACGGCTGTATCAGGATCAGGCGCTGCAAGGGCTCACCTGTGTGAAGGAGAAGCGCATTTATCCGCTTCCTCTTTACGCCATCTACAGCGCAGGCGTGCGGACTTATGATGGGATACAGATTATTGGAAAAGGGCTCTACCCGGAGGAATAAGATATGAAGAATGGTTTGAAAGAAATCGGCTTTGCCGCATTCCTGCTGCTCTTGGCCGTGCTTCTGGTGCTCTCGCTTTTCTGGGCGCTCAGCATCGGGACGGTGAAGCTGCCGGCCGGAGATATTTATGATGCCGTGCTTCACCAGTTCACGAGTGGACTGCCGATCGAGGCGACGGGGCAGGGGCCGGTCCATGACATCGTATGGCTTCTTCGCCTGCCGCGGCTCATCCTGGCAGCACTCGTCGGAGCAGGGCTTGCGTCCTGCGGGGTCATCATGCAGGCGATCGTGAAGAATCCTTTGGCGGATCCGTACATTCTGGGGATCTCTTCGGGTGCGTCACTTGGCGCGACCTCTGCGATCCTTCTGGGAGTCGGGGCAGCGCTGGGACCGAATTTTGTCGGTATCGCTGCTTTTATCGGAGCTTTTGTGATTTCGCTGGCGGTACTCTTTATTTCTAATCTAGGCGGCCGGTCGAACTCGATGAAGCTGCTTCTGGCAGGTATGGCACTATCGGCGGTGTGCGGGGCGTTTTCCAGCTTTATCGTGTACTTTGCCAATAATAAGGAGGGGATGCAGACGATCGCGTACTGGATGATGGGAAGTCTTGCTGGGGCGCAGTGGGGAGAGCTCGCGGTGATCGCGCCGATCATCATGGCTTCGATCCTTTTTTTCTGGACGCAGAGCCGTGTGCTGAATCTGATGCTTCTTGGCGATGAGT
>JAIJLI010000530.1 GCA_022722495.1 Dialister sp.
TGGTCGTTATCCGCAGCGATCCGTTCGGCAGCGACAACGAGATCAGGACACATGGTACAAGAGAGAGAGACCGCAATATCTATGTGAATATCGCGAGAAATCCCTTCTATGCGCTGCTGCAGGGTTTCTCCCACATCCTGCCCGGGACCTGCTGCATTGTAGAGTGCCAGAACAAAGGAATTAAATTCATGCCCGCCGGGAACACCGTGAAAACGGAGTCCCAGATCCTTTCCTTCTGCGCTGCAGATAGAAATGGTGACATCCGGATTCCCCTCTCTCACCACTTCATAGGAAAGTGTATCTGAAAGGCTGGCAAGTTCCCGTACCAGACTTTCTGCTTCGTCTGCAAGCAGAGTGCCGTCACTTGATACTCTAAGGAGGAGAGGCTTCTCAAAACGAGCAAGGACCGGCGATAAAGCTTCACGCATCGCATCATCAAGAAAAGCTCCTGCCACAGCTTTGGGAGCTGTCTTTTCCTCTTTGACGACTTTCTTTCGCGCATAGGTACGGCGAAGGCCAAGACGTCGATACAGATTCCCCAGATACCGTTCCAGCGAAGTAGCAGCGACCGCACCATCACTGACAGCCGTCACGACTTGGCGAAGCTGCTTCACACAGATATCGCCCGCTGCATATACGCCGGGCAGATTCGTCTGCTGCTCACGATCCGTCATCACATAGCCCGCAGGATCCAGCTCGACCTGTCCTTTCAGGAGCCCGCTCTCAGGCGCGTATCCGACGAAGACAAAGACGCCGAAATAGTCACCATCTTTGGCTTCTACAAGACGCTCTTCCCCGCTCTTCCGATCTCTCAGGATGAGGCGGCGGACAGCGCTGTCTCCTTCGATCCGCACCACCTCCGTATGATAGGAAATCGTGACATCAGGATGCTCTTTCAGCTCATCGACAGCTGCGGACGAGATCGAGAAGTCATCTCCGCGAACAAGGACATGGACTTTGCGTCCATACTTGGTGAGAAAAAGGGCTTCCTCCACGGCAGCATACCCGCCGCCAACGACAAAGATATCCTTTCCGGTGAAGAATTCCCCATCACATGTCGCACAGTAGGCCACACCATGCCCGCGAAATTCTTTCTCACCGGAAAATCCGGCAAGGCGGGGATGCGCACCGGCTGCATAGATGATCCCCATCGTTTCCAAATCCCCGCGATCGGTATGTACCACCTTCATCTCTCCGGTAAGCAACAGGCCCTTTACTTCTGCCGTCAAAAATTCTGCACCGAAGGCTTCTGCCTGTCGCACCATTTCACGGGTCAGCGCTTCCCCGTCCGTTTTGTAAACGCCGGGGTAATTTACTACTTCAGATGTGATCGTGATCTGTCCGCCCATCTTCTCTTTTTCGATGACAAGGACATGAAAACGTGCTCGTGCCATATAAATAGCGGCGGAGAGCCCTGCCGGTCCTCCGCCTACTATAATGGCATCATATCGCTTTTCCATGATGCCGCTCCTTTTTTTATAATTTTCCTACCAGATCAAAGGACGGTTTCAGTGTTTTTGCACCTGGCTGCCATTTAGCCGGGCAGACTTCATCGCCATGCTCATACACGAACTGAGCGGCTTCCACCTTGCGAAGCAGCTCATCCGCATTGCGGCCGATATTGCCTGCGCTCACTTCGTACAGTACGACCTCGCCTTTCGGATTGATGACGAAGGTACCTCTTTCTGTGAGGCCGGAGTCTTCGATGTAGATATCCAGCTCCTTAGACAGTTTGCCAGTCGGATCACCGATCATCGGGTACTCGACCTTGCCGACCGCCTGAGACGATTCATGCCATGCTTTGTGAACAAAGTGGGTA
>JAIJLI010000531.1 GCA_022722495.1 Dialister sp.
ACGCTATACCGCTAGCATGCCCCATCTCGCTGCGCTCGAAATGGCGTCTCACTGGATTTTAGCGTCGCTTTGCTCCTAAAATCCAGTTCGCTTGCACATATTGCCTTCGGCACTTCCCTGCATCGTGCATAGAAAAAAGGATACTTCACGCCGTGGTGTGAAGTATCCCGAAGAATCCGGTACAGCTGCTTTTACCCTTCTTTCTTCATATCAGGAACCAATTTCAGTACGCAGTAAAGAAAGGCAAGGAAGGCGAAGGCCGCACCGGCGAAGCCGATGCATGTGATCGAGATATACGTGCAGAGGAGGCCGCCCAGCCAGGTGCCGGAGCCGATGCCCAGATTGAAAATGCCCGAGAAGATGGACATGGCGACAGGGGCTTCAGCGCTGGTGGTGACCTGGATGGTTTCTGCCTGCAGTCCGACATTGAAGGCTGTCGCCGCCATGCCCCATAGGACGCAGAGGGCGCAGATGGCGTAGAGATCTCCTGCAAGCGGATAGAAGAGGGAAAGTGCGATGACAAGGAGAAAAATCGTCGAAGCCAGGAGAGAATAGCGGTGGGCGTTATAGAGCTTGGAGAAAAGGAGGCTGCCCAGAAGTCCGGCAAAGCCGAAGACGGTGAGAAGCATGGTGATCCAGTCTGCCGGGAAGTGGGAGATCTGCAACATGAAGGGTTCGATGTAGCTGTAACAGGTGTAGTAACCGGAGGAGACGAGGAAGGAGAGGAGGAAGATACCGGCGAGGACTTTATTCCTGAAAAGCTTCGGCACATCTTTCACGGCGAAAGGCGCATTGCCGGAGACCTTCGGGAGCAGGAAGAAGAGGTAGGCGAGTGTTACGAAGGAAATGACGGCGACGCAGGCGAAGGTCATGCGCCATCCGGCGGCGAGACCGATAAAGCGGCCCATGGGAAGTCCGAAGATCATGGCGATGGATGTCCCGGTGACGACCATGCCCATGGCAGTGGACTGGTGGGAGGCGGGGACAATGCGTGTCGCGATGGGGGTCGCGATGGACCAGAAAACAGAGTGGGCAAAAGCGACGCCGATACGAGAGGAAAGGAGGGAGTAGTAGCCCATAGAGATCGAAGAGAGTACCTGCGATACGGCAAAGAGTGCGATCACGCCGAGAAGCAGCGGGCGCAGCGGGATGCGTGAGCAGAGGATCATGAGCGGAAGCGACATCGCCATGACGACCCAGGCATAGATAGAGATCAGCAGGCCTGCACGGGCTTCGCTGATGGCAAAGTCCATTGCGATGTCCGTCAGAAGGCCGATCGGCATGAATTCAGAGGTATTGAAAATAAAGGCAGAGAGTGTGATACCGACGAGCGGTAGCCATTCACGTAAAGTCATAGATGAACCATCCTTTGATAACGTATTCGCATAAGTCAGTAGATACGTATTATAGCATGTGAGGGGGGCGGGGGACAAGGTAGGGGCAGCGTTTCCCTTGTATGCAAGACAGATGAGGAAATGGGAGAAGACTCTGTACTTTTGTGCAGATACGGGTAGTACCCTATCCCCCGCTGGCGCGGTCCCCCTTCCCCGAAGGGGAAGGCAAAGAAGTACGGCGCTGCGCGCCCTTTTATATGGGCGATGCCCGAAGGTCGGCGGATAATTGGAGCATCAGTAGCCTTCCCCTAGAGGGGCAATGCTATTAAGTTAAGGAATCGTTAGCTACGTGAAGTGGTAAACTAAAATTGGACACAGAGAGGGTAATCTTTAGACATACAGTGTACACTGCATAGGCAGTGCAAAATAAGCACTGGACAGAGTGTCCCCCTTACTGGACAGGAGGTTTGCCATGAAGTA
>JAIJLI010000532.1 GCA_022722495.1 Dialister sp.
TCCTTAAATAGCTCGCTATTCGCGTCGGAGTATTCCTTGCATTGCATGAAAATATAAGAGTAAAATCGAATAACTATTTAATCAGTGTTTCCCTAGTTTGTCAGGCTGCGGAGCGGAGCGGGGATCTTGCCGCCTCTTGCTACGAATTCATCGGCCTTGAACTTGCTGATCCCCATGACAGGTGCATAGCCCATGAGGCCGCCGAACTGAACCATGTCGCCCGGCTTCTTGCCCGGTACCGGGATGAGGCGGGTAGCGGTGGTCTTGTTATTGATCATACCGATCGCTGCTTCATCGGCAAGGATCGCAGAGAGGGTGGATGCGCTGGTATCACCCGGGACGGCGATCATATCAAGGCCGACAGAGCAGACGCAGGTCATGGCTTCCAGCTTCTCCAGGCAGAGGCTGCCTCTTTGAACGGCTTCGATCATTCCGAGGTCTTCACTGACCGGGATGAAAGCGCCGGAAAGTCCGCCGACACTCGAAGAGGCCATGAGGCCGCCCTTCTTGACAGCATCATTGAGGAGTGCGAGAGCCGCCGTGGTACCGGGACCGCCGCAGCTCTCAAGACCCATTTCTTCAAGGACTGCTGCAACACTGTCACCGACAGCCGAGGTCGGAGCCAGCGAAAGGTCGATGATGCCGAAAGGCGCATGGAGACGCTCTATCGCTGCTTCTGCGACGAGCTGGCCGAGACGCGTGATCATGAATGCCGTATTCTTGATCGTTTTGGCCACGACTTCGAAGGGGGCGCCCTTCACATCCTCGAGCGCACGCTTCACGACGCCCGGGCCGGAAACGCCGACATGGATCGCGGTATCTCCCTGCGTCACACCGTGAAAAGCGCCGGCCATGAAGGGATTATCTTCGACCGCATTGCAGAATTCGACGAGCTTCGTGCATCCATAGGCGTCCTGGTCCTTCGTGAGCTCTGCCGTTTCCTTCACGACCTCGCCCATGCGCTTCACCGCATCCATATTGATGCCAGCCTTGGTCGAACCGATAGCGACCGAGCTGCAGATGCTCTTCGTCGCAGCGAGTGCCTCCGGAATGGAGTCGATGAGCTTCTTGTCCGAAGCACTCATGCCGCGATCGACGAGTGCGGAGAAGCCGCCTAGGATATCGACGCCGACAGTGTCAGCTGCGCGCTGCAGTGTCTCTGCGATCGGCACATAGCTGGCAGTCGTAAGCCCGCCCGCCACCAAAGAGATCGGCGTCACAGAGATGCGGCGGTTGATGATCGGCACACCGTATTCTCTGGAAATGTCATGGGTGACCTCGGTGAGATGCTCTGCCTTTCGGCAGATGGTATCATAGATCTTGTCGCAAAGGGTCTTCTCATCATCGGATACGCAGGAAAGGAGAGAGATCCCCATGGTAACGGTACGCACATCGAGCTTGTTTTGGTCAAACATGCGCTCCGTTGCCAGAATGTCTTCTATATCAAGCATGGTGTCTCCTTTCAGATGCGGTGCATAGCATAGAAAATGTCAGCGAGCTGAACACGGATCTCTACCCCCAGCGCTTCGCCCTGTTTCCCCATATGATCCTGGATCTCCTTTAAGGAATATGCGGCGTTCTCCATATCGCACATCAGGATCATATCGAAGATCCCGTCCACGATGGTCTGGGAAATATCAAGAATATTCACGTTCTCTTCCGCCAGCTGTTTTGCTACACCGGCGACGATGCCGACACGGTCAGCACCAATAACAGTCACAACAATTTTCTTCATCAGGTTTCATCCTTTCCTTCTTTGCTTGCAACAGCTGCCCACGTGGCATTGCCTTTATTATAGCATAAAATAAAGAGG
>JAIJLI010000533.1 GCA_022722495.1 Dialister sp.
CACATAGAAAAAACTCCATGCCTTCGCATGGAGTTTTTTTGCGTATCTTTGAAAATTATTTCGTCGTCAGCAGTTTGACTACACTGGCTCCCATCATTTTCAGGGAATAAGCGAGTGCCTTTTCATCAAAGGAGAAGTGCGAGTCATGATGACCGGCAGCAAGATCAGCTCCGACCATCATATAAGCTGCCTCACCGCCATGAGACTGGACCCGCTCCATAAAGTAGGAGAAGTCTTCGCTCGCACCGAAAGGACATTCTCCGACGACCTTGTCGAAGATCCCAAGCGCCTTGGCTTCTTCTTCAAGGAAGAGAGCGAGTTTCGGCGAGTTGCTGCCACCCGCTGCGCCGCCGGTCTTTTCGATATCTGCCTTTACATCGTACATCATGGCAGCGCCTTTGATGACGCGTGCAGATTCGGTCTCCATATAGCGGTTGATCTCACTCGTAGCACCGCGGGTCTCCATCTGGAGAAGAGCTCGGTCTGCGATGATATTGCGGCCGCTCCCTGCATCGAGCCGTCCCACGTTGATGCGGGACGCTCCTGCCGAGTGGCGCGCGATCGCATGCAGATTGAGCGCAGCTGCGCAGGAAGCGAGGAGTGCATTCTTCCCCTGCTCGGGAGCCGCTCCCGCATGTGCCGGTACGCCGGTAAAGTGTACATCATACTTGGTCGTAGCGAGGAAATCTGTGACATTGCAGGCGATACTTCCCGTTTCTTTCATTTTGAATCCAAAATGCGCCCCGAGCATATAGTCCACATCGTCGACGATACCGCTTTCGACCATGGCGTGTGCCCCCCGCACCCCTTCCTCAGCCGGCTGGAAACAGAGCTTGATGGTACCGCGAAGCTCTCCTTTGAGCTGAGAGAGCAGCTTTGCAAGGAACAGCCCCACCGTGGTGTGTCCGTCGTGGCCACAGGCATGCATCGCTCCCGGATGGCAGGAAGCAAAACCTTCCTGATTTGGAAAATGCGCGGGATCTGCCGTCTCCGCTACATCATTGGAGTCCATGTCAAAGCGGACGCCGACGACCGGGCCGTCATCGGAGAAATGCATTACGCCCAGTACGCCTGTCTTTCCCCCTCTCATTTTCCCGACCCAGTACGGATCTGCCCCTTCGGCAATCGCTCGCTTCTGCTCTCTTTCGAGCTTTTCTTGCGACGGCACACCCATCATTGCTTCTTCCTTGATGGTCTCCTCGCCGGTCTTCACTTCATAGCCCAATGCCGCGAGCGTCTTTGCTACCTTGGCTGCCGTGCGGAATTCTGTCCAACCCGGCTCCGGATACCGATGAAGATCACGGCGGCACTCGATCATATCCGGCAGATGGTCATCTGCAAATTGTAAAATGTATTCATTGCACTTCATTCTTCATTTCCCTTTCTGTTTCATGAGAAAAGGTGCTGACAAGCAGCACCTTTTCCGCAAAGGACATACGGATCCGCACATCAGACGATGAGCCGCATGTTCTTAGAATGCCAGAATAAACATGCCGACCGCTAGAGCAAGGAGCATCGGGATGGCATTTCTCTTGGTGATTTCCATCGGATTGATGCCCGCGATACCGGCGCAGATGATCGTCGCACCAGCGACAGGCGACATTGTACGGCCCAGAGTGCCCCCCAGTGTCGCCATGGTACCCATCTGGACTTCTGTCATACCGAAATCCAGCGCATGCGGCGTGATGGCTTCATTGAAAGCAAAGGTTGCTGCATCCCCGGAGCCTGTCAAAAGTCCCAGCAGGAAAGGCCCAAGAGCTGCGCAGAGCTTGATGATGGCAGGATTATTCAGCATCGCAT
>JAIJLI010000534.1 GCA_022722495.1 Dialister sp.
GTATTCCCGTATCGTCAGCCTTCCCCTCGAGGGGAAGGTGCCCCGAAGGGGCGGATAGGGCACAGGCGGTATGAAAGACAGATGAGGAAAGTGGAGAGGTGCGCCGCACAACCTCCGCCTTACCTATAGAACTTATAGAACCTACTGGACCTCTTTCACACGCAATCAAAGGACGGCACGCCCAAGGGGCTAACCCTGAACTCTTAAAGTTTGAAAGCAGGGATGATTAGTAGCTAGGGATTAGTGGCTAGGGATTAGGAGCCGCAAGTGACTGGTAGCAAGTGACTGGTGACTTAAATACTGCCTTCGGGCATCGCCACCATCTATACTCCGCGGCGCTTCTATTTTTTTATGCGCCGTACCACCCCCTTTGAACCCACTGAACCTGTTGAACCCGCTGAACCTCTTTCGCATGTAATCAAGGGACAACACGCCCCATGAGCTAACCCTGAACTCCGAACCCCGAACCCTGAACCCTTAAACCCTTTATCTCACTCCCCATCTGTGCTATGCTATACGAAACAGCAAATCACTCACTATCCACGATTTCCAAGAAACGAGGTCCTTCCCATGACATCTGCCGATGAAAAAAGTCTCGCCCTACGCAAATGGATCTTTGCCGGGCTGATGGTCGCCGCCGGCGTACTGCTTTCCCCCATGTTCTCCTTTCCACTGGGCGTGACGAAAGCATTTCCCCTGCAGCATATGATCAACATCTTTCTTGCGGTCCTCTGCGGCACGCGCTATGGCACCGCAGCCGCCTTCGGCACCTCCCTCATTCGCAATCTCCTAGGCACCGGCAGCCTTCTCGCCTTCCCCGGCTCCATGGTGGGCGCCTTCCTCTCCGGCTACCTCTACAGCCACACGCACAAGCTCTGGGCTGCCGTCATCGGAGAATTCGTCGGTACCTCGATCATCGGCGGACTCCTCTCCTACCCGATCGCCGCCCTCTTCATGGGCTCGGCCAAAGGCGCCTTCTTCTACGTCTCCCTCTTCGCCGTCTCCTGCGGCGCAGGCTGCGTCATCGCCTTCGTCGTCCTGAAGGGCATGAAAGTGATTCAAACAGAATTTTCGAAAATGTAAGAAAATAAAAAGCCCAGTCCCCACATCGGCGGCTGGGCTTTTTGTGTGGGCTAGCCTTGGAGTTTGAAAGCAGGGATTAGTAGCTGGGGATTAGGAGTTTCGAGTGATTGGGTGACTAAGAGACTGAGAGATTAGGAGACATCAGACTCCCGTATCGTCATTGAAAGCGTTGCCGAGAAATCATTCTTGTCTACCGCTAAACGAAGGATGTTTGAAAGCAGAAATACGTAGCACCAAGGCGTCGTTTCCCTGCCGGTGCTTATGTGATACTGATCGCAGTGCAAGGGAAACGTTGATTAAATCGCAGAGTCAGATTTTACAAGAATTTTTATACATAGCTTCGGCATAACCTTCCTTAAATAGCTCGCTATTCGCGTCAGGTTATTCCTCGCTATGCACAAAAATTCAAGAGTAAAATCTGACAACGATTGAATCAGTGTTTCCCTAGAAAGATCCCTCGGCTGCGCTCGGGATGACGATACGGGAAAGGGATACCCCAAAAGTTTGAAAGCAGGGATGAGTAGCTAGGGATAAGTGGCTAGGGATTAGGTGTCGCAAGTGACTAGTGACTGGCATACCAGCTCATGGCATCGCCATTATTTATGCTTCGCGGCGCATTTCGTCATCCTGAGCGGAGTGAAATGTCGGATGTTCGATCATGTAGAGGCGGAACAGTGAGAACTGAGTCGAAGGATCTGGCGCCGCACCACCATT
>JAIJLI010000535.1 GCA_022722495.1 Dialister sp.
TTCCTCACTCGCTTGCTTTATGCCGATTTGGCAACTTTGTGCAAATCTGCTCATTCCCAACTGTTTACGTTCCAACCTCTCTTATTCTCCTTTGGCTGCGTTAGAGCTTTATGTTAAACAATCGATTACTTGGCGATAACCAACATAAGAGACAAGCGTAAGAACGGTTGTACGCCTTTTTTATATTCTTATGGCAAAAAATACATTGATTCTTTTTATTGCCTTAGTTTTTACTTGCGTAAAAGCATTTGGCACTGAGGATACCAATCATCCTATTGAAGCCAAGACATTTTATGTAGACAACACAACGCAAAACCTTAAAATGTCTAAGGCATCATCATCTGCCTATACAGTAAAGTCCATCATTGAGAATTGCTTTGATGAAAGTAACATTGGAAAGGAAGCATGGCTGATGACTGCTGATGGTGAGACGCAGCTATCAGTTACGTTAAGATATCCTGAGAATGATACTCGTCACAAAATCACTTCGCAAGAGGTGTCTTTCTATTTCTATAATGGCTCTAACATCTTTACAGATGACAATAAGGAACTCATTACGGATATAGAGCATATTGTAGGTAGTTATACGGCAGACAACACTTCCAATACAGCAACTGTTAACCTAACAGCTCCAAAGTATTATTTTTACACAACAAATGCCTATTATCAGTATTATGTTGTGATAAAAGCACACTTTGAGAACGGAGGAAGTGCGTCTGTTGCAAAGAGTATAGGAATTAGTAGGCCTGGCATTCTACTTCTTCATGGATTAAACGCAAATTTGGATACATTCAAGGAGTTGAAAGAGTATCTTGTAAACTCAAACCTTTTTCTTCCAAATCAAGTTTTGACAAAGAATTACAGTATGACAAACACGAGTTCTTTCTATGCAAATACCCATCAATATCAAGTCGTAAAAATTGGACTAAATGAGTTAAGCAATAATCTGTTGAACGTGGGGATAGCAAGTACCAAATATGACATGATAGGACATAGTATGGGTGGAATATTAGAACGCTTGTATAATCAAGAAATCGATAATCAACATACCAATAAGCTCATTACCTTAAATACTCCACATTTTGGCGCACCATTAGGTAATATTGCACCATTTGCATTTCAAGCAATTAATACTCTAGCAGAAGTTACAAAATATAATATGTTGGTTGGAACAATATGTGGTTTAATCAAAAACATAGCAGATGCAGCATTTAATCCAAATGACGGAAGACAAGCGGTTGCAGACCTTGCAATAGGAAGCGATGCTATCAAAAATCTTAACTCTTATAAGGCATCCTATCTTGTCGGTATTCCTGTTTTTGCTACAGGGACTTATTTGCTAAATGAAGAAAATGATAACACTTCTTATTCTCTTCCTATAACACCAACAGAAGAAACTGTTTACTTATTAGACCATTTGTTATATAATGGAGATCCTAAAAAACGTAAACGTTTTAATTATCTTTTTGAAGAGAATGAAAAGAGTGATGCAATTGTCAGTGAAAAAAGTCAATGTGGTGGTTTGTCAAGTCAATATTCTTGCTTGTTTGAAGGAGGTTGGGGAGAGGCATTTCATTGCAATTCTCCTAATTGGAGACTTATACAAACAAAATTATGCTTACTTCTTTTGTCATCTCCAGATGCAAACAATTTCTGTATGACAGGCTTTGGGACTCAACCAAAAACAAGAAGTTCTGAAAAGGAAGAGAAAAGTGGTGATGGAAACTACATCACAGAACTTTCAGAACCAAAACCAAGTTCATATATTCACCTAAATATGTCCTCAGTATCAAATG
>JAIJLI010000536.1 GCA_022722495.1 Dialister sp.
ACCGATCTTCATTCTTACTATGTAAGCGATGAAGACCGGTTATTTTTTTACTGTTTCTGTTTAAATTAATGAGAATGAGAAAAAGACTATACGTACTTTTGATTTCCTGCGCTACCTTGCTCTCTGCTCACGCTCAGTTGAGCGACAAAGGATACTACCGTATTCAGAATGTGAATACCAAAAGATGGATGTCACTCTCTGACAATACTAGTACGGGTGTTGACAATGTATCAATGACGGCTGACTGTGGCGCCCTTGTCACCAAGCGCATCTGGGAGGATGTGGTAACAGACCCGGGAACCATCTTCTTTATCGAGAAATTGGCTGATTCCAGTATCAGACCGAATACCATCGAGGCAAATGTCGGCGGTCAGGGTACCAGCATCAAGGAACTGATCAACTATACCCTCCTCATCACCAAGGTAGGTTCTGCCTATCGTGCCTGGCAGCAGGAAAAGGGACAGCCGGTTACTCTCTGCGATCAGACAGCCGTTGATTATGATGTCAGTTCGGTCATCACAACGGGCGATAACTATGCCTGGAACATCACCCCGGTAGATGCAAGTACTAACTACATCGGTGTCAAGCCAACCGTAACGGTTGGCGGCAAGAAGTATGCGGCTCTCTACACCGGTTATCCTTATACCCTGGCAGAGGGTATGAAGGCATACTATATCAATAAGGTGGATGAGGCAAGAGGGGTAGCTGTCTATAAGGAACTCACAGGCATGGTTCCTGCCAAGACTCCTGTGCTGGTAGAGTGTGTATCCGATGATGTGAAGGATAATCTGGTAACACCGGTCATCAATTCTGCAACCACTCCTGCAGATAACGCTGCCACAGGTATCTACTTCTGTCTGGGTGATAAGTGGACGGCTCATTACAACTCCACCAAGTTTGATGCTACCACCATGCGTGTGCTGGCAGTCAGTGCAGCCGGTAAGCTCGCAGCTACTACTGCTACCGATCACCTCAGCACCGTGGCAATCAAAGAGAAGGATGCCAGCGGACAGCGCAAGACCATTACTGCTATCCCAGCCAACAGTTGGTATCTGAAGGTGTCTGCCAGTGCTCCTAAGGAATTGACCCTGATGAGTGCTGATGAGTATGCTACCGGAATTACCCATGTCAGCAATTCTACAGACAAGCATACCTATGATGTTTATACCTTGCAGGGTGTACAGGTGAAGAAGAATGCAGCTTCGCTGGATAACCTCCCTCAGGGAATCTATATCGTGAATGGTAAAAAAGTAGTTATCAAGTAAATAAAAAGCTCCAAACTCTTGTCTGTTTGGAGCTTTTTGCGTAACTTTGCAGCCGAATTTAATGAAAATCAAGAATTTATGAAGAAATATGTATTTGCCTTGGCAGCTTGGCTGCTGTCAACCCTGGGTGCTTTCGCCCAAACATTCAGTGAACCCTGCATACCTGGCAAGGTATTCACCAAGAGTATTGACGCTTCTGTGACGATGGGTACCACCGGTATTGGTGTAGATGTGGCACTGCCCATCAGTGAGGTGGTGAAAGTACGTACCGGTTTCTCCTGGATGCCTCGTTTTCATGCAACCATGAACTTTGGCGTAAAGGTGGGCAACCAGCAGGATACTGAAGAGGAACAGAACCAGAAGTTTGATAAACTTGCTGATATGTTGGAGGAGATGACCGGTACCCGTGTGGATAAGAGTATCGACATGGTGGGCACACCAACCATGGATAACTTCAAACTTCTGGTAGAGGTGCATCCTTTCCGCAACAAGAACTGGCACGTAACGGGTGGTTTCTATTGGGGACCTTC
>JAIJLI010000537.1 GCA_022722495.1 Dialister sp.
GTCTCTGTCGATGTACCGAGCGGTCTGTCTTCGGATACGGGAGAGCCTATGGGGCTTGCCGTCATGGCAGATTACACGGTGGCGCTGGAGTCGTACAAGCGCTGTCATGTGCTTTCTCCGGGGCATGAGTACTGCGGCAAGGTGCTCTATAGCGCGATCGGCCTCCCTGCGGCTGTGGGCCGCTCTCTTCCCGTGAGCCTTATCGAAGAGAGAGAGGTGGGAAATCTGCTGCCTTTAAGACAGCGCATGTGTCATAAAGGAAAGAATGGATTCATCGGCATCATCGCCGGCTCGGCCGGCATGGAGGGGGCGGCGCTCCTCGCCGGACAGGGCGCGCTTCATGCCGGGGCCGGCAAGGTGGCTGTCGTGACTGTGCCAAAGGCGGCGGCTGTGATAGCGGGCAAGGTGCCTGAGCTCATGGTGTCGTCCGTGGGGGATTCGGATTTCTTCACGTCTGCCATGGCAGAGGAAGTCCTTCAAAAGGCAGAGGCCTATGATGTGCTCGTCATCGGCCCGGGGCTTGGCCGGGACGCAGAGACGGGGCGCTTTGTGAGGGAGATCCTCACACGCTGGAGGAAGCCGATCATTGTCGATGCAGATGCGCTGTATGCGGTGAAGGAGATGGAGATCGATCTCGCTAGCTGCCCCGGCCAGCTGATCCTGACGCCGCATGTGGGGGAATTCGCCCATCTGACGGGAAGGACGGCGGCTGAGGCGGAAAGAGAGCGCATCGATGGTGCGATCGCTTTTGCGATGGAGCGGGGAGTGACGCTCGTCCTGAAGGGCATGCCGACCGTCATCGCCGCGAAAGATGGCTTCGCTTATGTGAATGTGACCGGGAATCCCGGTATGGCGACAGGCGGTATGGGCGATACCCTGACAGGGATCATTGCCGCTCTTGCCGGGCAGGAGATGGATCCGGAGCCGGCTGCGATCTGCGGCGTTTACCTTCACGGTCTTGCGGGCGATCTTTTGGCGAAAGAGACACCTGTCGGCTATACCGCAAGCGATGTGGCAAGGATGGTGCCGAGGGCGAGGGAAATGGTGACTGGGGACTAGTGGCTAGTAACTAGTGACTGGTAGCTAGGGATTAGGGAAACACTGAACTCGTTGCACCTATTTTATAAAAGGAGACTTATATGTTATCCATCAAACAGATTTGGAAATACCTTCTTTCCATCGTACTCACTCTTACGGTCGCTCTGGCGGCAGCGGGCTGCGGCGGTGGCGCGGCAGCTTCATCCTCTGCGGCTTCGAAGGAAAAGAGCAGTGAGGCGAAGAGCGGGAAGGCTCTCACGGTACGTATGCTTGATATCGGACAGGGCGATGCCTGCCTGCTGGAGAAGGATGGGAAATTCGTCCTGATCGACAGCGGAGACATCGAGCACCGTGATACCATCGTGGCACTGCTCAAAAAGTATCACGTGAAGAGTCTCTCCAAGGTCGTGATCACGCATCCGCATGCCGATCATCTGGGCGGGATGCAGGCCATTTTCAAAAATTTCAAGGTCGAAGCCATCTATGATAACGGCATGCCGGCCGGCACGGCGTCTTACAAGAACTATCTGAAAGCCATCAAGGCGAACCAGATCCCTTATAAGGCACTGAAAGCGGGCGATGCACTTACCTTCTTCGATGGCGTCACCTACAAGGTACTCGGGCCGGTCAAGGTCATCAAGGACCAGAAGGGAAATTCGGACTTCAATAACAATTCCATCGTCGGCAGGCTCTCTTATGGCAATTTCTCCATGATGTTTACCGGCGATGCGGAAAAAGAGGAGGAAGCATCCATC
>JAIJLI010000030.1 GCA_022722495.1 Dialister sp.
GAATAGTGCAGAAGAGGGTTTTCTCACGAAAGGAAACAGCTATGAGAATACGAACGATCACTGCCGCGCTCCTTGTGACGCTGGGAATGTGCCAGATAGCAGGAGCGAATGATATCCGCCATGTCTTCGTGGTCGATGACATGACGATCGAGCTGGAAATGAAGGAGCCTTTGACAGAGGACGAGACAGCGCCCAAGAATTTCACATCGGATACCTATGAGCCGCCCTTTGTACTCAATGAAGGCGTGGCGGTCATCGGATTTCCGGTGCTGCAGAGATCGGATGGATTTCACGACAACATTTACCGCATCACGGTGACAGGGATGGATGTGGGTCCGATCTATCAGATCTCCTACCGGGGCCACAAGCCGAAGACCTTCAAGGTGTACCCGGCCAAAGAACAGACCGACCGGTATCGGGATCGGTATGGAAGTTACTTTTAAAAGAGAGAAGCCGGAAGCGGTGCTTCTATGAGAGGCGCCACGCCGTCATTTGCGATTTTCCATTCTGATCTCCGCTTACCTATCTAACGAAGAATTACATACAAAGGAATCTAAACCTATGCATATCGTACTGGTAGAACCGGAAATTCCGGGAAATACGGGGAACATTTCCCGGCTCTGCGCAGCAGAGCATCTGGTACTGCACCTGGTGGAGCCATTGGGCTTTTCCATCGATGACAAGCACCTGAAGCGGGCGGGGCTCGATTACTGGGATCTTCTGGAGGTCCATGTCCATCCGGACTTTGACTCCGTGAAGCGCATGCTTGCGGGTCATCATTTCTACTACAATACCACCAAGGCGATCAAGACGTATTCGGATATTTCGTATACGGAGGATGATGTCCTTGTATTTGGGAAAGAGACGAAGGGTCTTCCTGAAGAGCTTCTTCTGGAACATGAAGAGGACTGCATCCGCATCCCCATGATCGAAGAAGCACGGTCTCTCAATCTGTCGAATGCGGTTGCGATCGTCGCCATGGAAGCACTCCGGCAGACGGGTTTCCACCATCTCTTGAAGAAGAGTGGACGTTTATTCAAAGGAGGAAGCAGTCATGAATACGTATGACGCAGCTTATGATCTGGCCAAAGCCATCAAGGAAAGCGATGAGATGAAGCGTCTCACCGCTGCCGCAGATAAAGTGAAGAACGATGCCGATGCCAAAAAGATGGTGAAGGAATATATTATGGCACAGATGCAGGCAGACTATGCCAAGCTTGCAGGACAGAAGGACGATGAAAAGACCTATCAGCATCTGCAGGAACTGGCGGTCCTTGTCAGCAACAACAGCAATGCCCAGGAATATCTCCAGGCATTTATTCGTTGGAATCAGGTGGCTGCGGATTTGCAGAAGATCGTCTCGGATGCAATGGCGCAGGGTATGGATGTATTGGAATTAGATAAGAAATGACAGATTGGAAAGTATTTTTCGACGGGATCCTCACAGAGAGAGACATCAAGATCAATGAACCGATGAGCCGCCATACGACCTATGGCATCGGCGGCCCTGCTGACGTTTTTGTCACTCCGCAGACAGAAGAACAGCTTATTAAGATCCTCCGGAAGGCGGATGAAGAAGGCATCGCTGTCACGGTGATCGGCGGCGGCTCGAATACGCTCGTCAGCGATAAGGGGATCCGTGGTATCACCATTTGCATGAACCGTATGAAGCAGGAAATGACCTGCGAAGGCGAATGGATCACTGCCAGCGGCGGCACAGGCACGGGCACTGTCGCTCGCTTTGCGGAAAAGAACAGCTTGAAGGGCTTCGAGTGGGCTGTCGGTATCCCCGGTACGGTCTGCGGTGCGGTTTTCATGAACGCTAATGGCTATGGCAGTCAGATGAAGAGAGTCGTAGAAGAGGTCTATGCCATCACCAGAGACGGCAAAGAAAAAAAGACCTACGGCTGGGATGACCTGCACTATGGCGACAGCGACAGCGTATTCATGCACAATGGGGATATCATCGTCGGCGTAAAGCTGCATCTTTCCCCCGGCAATCCGGAAGAGATCAAGAGAGAAATGACAGAACACCAGATCTCCCGTCGCACCAAGCAGCCGCTCGAAAAGAGAAGTGCCGGCACCATGTACCTCCGTCCGCCGGGATACCATGTCGGACCGATGATCAAAGACTGCGGTCTCATCGGCTTCTCCATCGGCGATGCACAGGTCTCCACCAAGCACCCGGACTTTGTCGTAAACAACGGACATGCTTCCTGCCAGGAGATTCTGGATGTGCTGCATGAAGTCCAGAAGCGCATCATGGAGAAATATCATGTCCACGTCCCGCTTGATGTGCGCATCATCGGTGAAGGTGTACAGCAGGAAAGATAATAGAAGGATCGGAGAAGAGCTGCCTCGATGGGCGGCTCTTTTGGTGTGTGTCCTTAGAAGGAAGAGCCTGCAGCACTGCCAAACGGGGACAGGAAATACCGGTGGAGAGCCTGTCAGGCATATGCCTTTGGGTCGCCTTTCCTTCATAATTAATTTCTCATTTTCCCCCTTGCATTTCTGACTAAAGTTATGTATTATATAAAAGTAAGTTAGCACTCGAGATGAGTGAGTGCTAATAGTCCAAAGGAGGAATAGAAATGTTAAAACCATTAGCAGATCGTGTTCTTGTTAAAGTAGATACCGAAGAAACGCAGACCAAAGGCGGCATCCTGCTGCCAGATACAGCACAGAAAAAATCTCAGAAAGGCGAAGTCATTGCTATCGGCTCCGGCAAAATGCTCGATGACGGCACCCGCGTACCGTTCGAAGTCAAAGTGGGCGACAGAGTCCTCTTTGCCAAATATTCCGGTGTGGATATCGAAGAAAATGGCCAGAAATTCCTGCTTCTCTCCGAAAGAGACGTACTGGGGATCCTGTAATAAAAAGTATCTGGGAAGTAGGGATGAGCGCAGGTGAATCCCCGGCCCAAGATCTTTCATCGATTGTTTTATAGCAAAAACTAGGAGTGACATACCATGGCAAAGAAAGTTCTTTATAATGAAGAAGCCCGCGCAGCTCTTTTAAGAGGTGTCGATCAGCTGGCAAATGCAGTAAAAATTACTCTGGGACCGAAAGGTCGTAACGTCGTACTCGACAAGAGATTCGGCGCTCCGAACATCGTCAATGATGGCGTTTCCATCGCTCGTGAGATCGAGCTGAAGGATCCATTTGAAAACATGGGTGCCCAGCTGGTCAAAGAAGTCGCTACCAAGACCAATGATGTAGCAGGCGACGGCACCACCACCGCTACTCTTCTTGCTCAGTCCATGATCCATGAAGGCATGAGAAACGTAGCTGCCGGCGCAAACCCGATGGTCCTGAAGAAGGGCATCGAAGAAGCAGTCAAGGTCCTTGTCGAAGAGATCAAGAAAAAAGCTGTACCGGTACAGACCAAAGAAGCGATCGCACAGGTCGCTTCCATCTCCTCTGCCGATAAGACCATCGGCGGTCTCATCGCTGATGCGATGGAAAAGGTCGGCAATGACGGCGTCATCACTGTCGAAGACTCCAAAACCATGGGCACCAGCCTGAAGGTCGTAGAAGGCATGCAGTTCGACCGCGGCTACCTTTCCCCATACATGGTCACCGATCCGGATAAAATGGAATGTGTCATCGACAATCCGCTGATTCTTATCACCGACAAGAAGATCAATATGCTTCAGGATATGCTCCAGCTCCTCGAACAGGTGGCTAGAAGTGGCAAGGAACTCGTCATCATCGCTGAAGATGTCGAAGGCGAAGCACTGGCTACTCTCGTAGTGAACAGACTCCGCGGCACCCTGAAATGTGCAGCTGTCAAAGCACCGGGATTCGGCGATCGCAGAAAAGCTATGCTGCAGGATATCGCTATCCTGACCGGCGGCACCGTGATCTCTGAAGAAATGGGACGCACCCTGAACAGCGCTACCTTAGATGATCTCGGCACCGCTCACCAGATTCGCATTACCAAAGACAACACCACCATCGTCGGCGGCGCAGGTGATAAAGACCAGATCGCAGCCAGAGTGGCTCAGATCCGTGAACAGTACAAGGAAGCGACTTCCCAGTTCGACAAAGACAAACTGCAGGAACGTCTGGCAAAGATGTCCGGCGGCATTGCTGTCATCGAAGTCGGTGCTGCTACCGAAGTAGAAATGAAGGATAAGAGACTCCGCATCGAAGATGCTCTGAATGCGACCCGCGCAGCTGTCGAAGAAGGTATCGTCGCTGGCGGCGGCACCACCCTGCTCGATATCCAGGATAAACTGGATACCATCGAAGCAGAAGGCGATGTCAAGACCGGTGTGAACCTCGTCCGTCATGCCATCGAAGCTCCGGTTCGTCAGATCGCTGATAATGCCGGCCTCGAAGGTGCTATCGTAGCTGAAAAGGTCAAAGAAGCAGGCGACGGCATCGGCTACAATGCAGCAGAAGACAAGTACGAAGATATGCTGAAATCCGGCATCGTCGATCCGGCAAAGGTCACCAGAAGCGCACTGCAGAATGCAGCTTCCATCGCAGCTCTGGTCCTCACCACCGAAGCTATCGTCGGTGAACTGCCGGAAGAAAAACCGGCTATGCCTCCGATGCCGCAGGGCGGTATGGGCGGAATGATGTAATTTCGCATCGCGTTTGAAAGATAAGAAATGAAAGATCCCCACCATCGATTGGACCGATGGCGGGGATCTTTTTGCGTGCGGGATGGGGCGAAAATAAGAAAGGGTGGTGGCTTTTCCAAAGGACAGAAGCATGAAATACCTGCGTCGTCCATAGAGACCGTTGAACCTGTTCCCACCCTTATGCTACAATCAAAAGAAAAGTTACAGAAATGGAGAAGACTATGGAACATCTGAAGAAAGTCATCATCAGTAAGCGCGCCGAGCTGGCGGCGAAGGGGGGACACCCGTGGATCTACGGGACGGAGATTGAGCACGCGGACGAAGGCATCGAAGCCGGTGATATCGTGCGTGTGGAGTCGAAGAAGGGGAAATTCGTGGGAAGCGGTTTCTACAATCCGCACTCGAAGATCACCGTCCGCATTTTTTCGACGAATGCGAATGATACCTTCAGCGCAGCCTTCTGGAAGCGCCGCGCAGCGTATGCGGTGGATTACCGCCTGCAGGTGATGCGGAAGGAAGACTATGATTGCTGCCGCCTGGTTTTCGGGGAAGCGGACCAGCTGCCGGGACTTACGGTGGATCGCTTCGGCGATGTGCTTTCCGTGCAGGTGCTTTCACTGGGGATGGAGCGGCATAAGAAGGAATTCTTGGACGGTCTCATCGAGGTGCTGCGGGAGCGACAGCTCGCGGTCTCCTGCGTCTATGAAAGGAATGATGTCAAGATCCGTGAGCTGGAGGGGATGCAGCAGTACAAGGGCTTCTATCGCTCCCCGCTGCTGGATCCGGCGGCAGAGAAGACACTGGTGGATATCGTGGAGAATGGCATCCGCTATACGGTCGATGTAGAGAATGGGCAGAAGACGGGCTTCTTCCTTGACCAGAAATTCAATCGTCTCGCAGCAGCGCAGATCGGCAAGGGTCGCCATGTCCTCGACTGCTTCACGCACACGGGTGCCTTTGCACTGAATATCGCCAAGGGCGGTGCGGCGAGCGTGACGGCGCTCGATATTTCCAAAGAAGCCGTCGAAATGACGGCGCACAATGCGAAGCAGAATGGCCTTGCCGTCGAAGCCGTCGAGGCAGATGTCTTTGATTTTCTGACCGAACTCGACAAGAAAAAGGACCACAGCTATGACTACATCGTCCTCGATCCGCCTGCTTTCACCAAGTCAGGAAAGACAGTCCATGAAGCCTTCCGCGGCTACAAGGAGATCAACTACCGTGCGATGAAGATCCTGCCGCGCGGCGGATATCTGGCGACCTGCTCCTGCTCACATTTCATGGGTGAGGAGCTCTTCGTGAAGATGGTGAAGGAAGCAGCGCGCGATGCCGGCGTCACGCTCCGGCAGATCGAGTTCCGCCAGCAGGCTCCCGATCATCCGATCCTTATGACGGTGCCGGAGACCTATTATTTGAAATTCTTCCTTTTCCAGATCGTATAAGAAAAACGCTCAGCCGGATCGGCTGGGCGTTTTTGATTGGATGGGAGCTATGGGTTCAACAGGTTCTATGGGGGAGGTGGCGGCTTCGCCGAGATCGATGGCTCAGACCTCAGCTTTTCTTTTCAACGTTTCATAAACAATCGACGTTTTTCAGCGCTCAGGATGACGAAATGGAGCGATGCCCGAAGGCCAAAGGATAGACGTCAGATGTCAGAAGTCTGACGTCTTAAGTCTAACGTCTAACGTCTAACGTCTCATCTCGGACTATGCATTCCTATTTCTCCATTCTCTCTTTCAGGTATTCTTTGAAGTTCAGGATGCGTGTCGCGGTCCAAAGGCCGTTTACGTCTTTTTCCAGCTGCACCTGCCATGTGAAGTCGCGGGCAAGGTCCTTGTCGTGGAGCTTCACATAGGCGATGGCTTTGCCGTCCGCTTCTTCGATCTTGAAGATGTCGGTGAGAGAGAGGGCGGAAGAGCCGGCGTAGGCAGTGAGGGTCTTGACAGGCTTGTCCAGAAGAGACTTGGAGGCCGGGGTGCCATCCTTGAATCGGATCTCTGTCTGTCGGATGAGTTCCTTCACGACTTCTTTCTTGATGCTTTTCACAAGGGAGGCAGCGATGGCGTGTTCAGGGAGACCGTCGGCCTTGAGCTCGGCGAGCATGTCGTCCAAGGCATAGCTGTAGACTTTGGCGACATCGACGCGTTTGCAGAAGAGATCCCAGTCCTTTTTCTGCACGGCCTGCTGGATCTCTCCCGCCGCAAAGGCGGGCGTATTCTGCCAGTACAGGAAATACCAGCCGCCGGCAGCGGCAAGGAGGATCATGAGGGTGATGAGGAGCTTTTTGAAGATCGACATGACAATGACCTTTCATTAAATAACGGAGGAAGGTACGGATCCCTAGTCACCCGTATCGAAGAGGGCTTTCTGCTGGGTGAATTCGAGCATGCCGTAGATGCCGCCTTCGCGGCCAAGGCCGCTTTCCTTGTAGCCGCCAAAGGGAGCCGCTGTATCACGCGGGCTGGCATTGATGTAGACATTGCCGGCCTTGATGCGATGGGCGATGGCGATGGCTTCTTCTTTCGGTCCATAGACACCGGCATTCAGACCGTATCGGGTGTCATTGGCGATCCTGACCGCATCGTCAGTGTCTTTGTAGGTGATGACACAGAGGACAGGTCCGAAGATCTCATCCTGCGCGATGGTCATATCATTTGTGACATTCGTGAAGATCGTGGGATGGATGTAGTAGCCGTGATCGGGGCTTTCCGGCAGGCCGCCCGTGAGGAGCCTTCCCCCTTCGGAAAGACCCTTGCTGATGTATTCACTGATCTTCCTGTACTGTGCCATGGAGGACACCGGTCCGAGCTTCACGTCGTGGTCTGTCGGGTCGCCGACCGTATATTCTTTAGCGATGGCGGAAAGCTCTTTTTCGATGAGGGCTTTCTCGCTTTCCGGGATGAGCAGGCGGGAGAAGGCGGTGCAGGTCTGGCCGGAGTTCAGAAAGATGCTGTTGAAGCAAAGGCGGATCGGTGTGCTGTAGTCATGGTCCTTGGATGGAAGGATCACATAGGGCGATTTCCCGCCAAGCTCAAGGCTGATATGCTTCACGCTTTCCAGCGCTCGCTTGCCGACGGTGACGCCGCCTGAGGTAGATCCGGTGAAGGAGATCATGGAGACGAGCGGATGGGAAGAGAGCGCATCGCCCACTTCGCCGCCGCGGCCGGTCACGAGGTTGAAGACGCCCTTCGGAAAACCTGCTTGTTCAAAGGCATCGGCGAGGAAGTAGGAAGAGAGCGGCGTGTGCTGGCTAGGCTTCAGGATGACGGTATTGCCCATCAGCATCGCAGGTATGATCTTCTGTATGACCTGTCCCAAGGGGTAGTTCCATGGAGTGATACATCCGATGACGCCGATCGGCTCACGATAGGTGGTGGAAGCCGCCATTTTTTCGACCATGGGGACGTCTGGCGCAAGGTCGATGTAGGACATGGTACGGACGTACTGGTACTCGACCTGCGAGGCTTTGGTGAAGGTATATGGCGAGCCGAGCTCCCGGATGATGATGTCGATGAGGTCATCTTTCTGAGATTTGAAAATGGCGAGGAATCGCTCCATCAAAGTGATGCGTTCGGCGAGCGGCTTTTTCGCCCAGGCAGGGAAAGCGGCATAAGCGGCTTTGGCGGCCTTGTCTACGTCATCGCCGTTTCCTGCAGGAACGCGGGCGAAGATCTCCCTTGTGGCCGGGTTTTCTACCTCGATGAACTCCCCGGATGCGCCCGGGATCCATTCGCCATTGATATAGAGCTTTTCATAATCCATAGCAAACACCTTCCTTTAGACAAAAGAGAGCCCCCTTGCGAGCGCTCTCCCCCTTGAGATGATGATATTGAATCCTAGATTTATTATAGCATGAGGAAAGGGGAAGACAAGGGGAGGGGAAGGGACTGGTGACTAGAAATTAGTAGCTGGGGATTAGGTTTGCGATACGAGAAAACCGTTAGTTTCAAACTTCGGACATCGCCTCATATATATTCGCGGCGAAGCCGCCACCTTCATTCCTCATTCCTCATTTAAGCAAAGCTTTCGTTTACAATCAAGGGCCAGCACGCTCCACGGGATAGCCCTTCCCCTAGCCCCTCATGGTATAATGAAAAGGAATCTATGATTCAAAAAGATCTGCGTTTATGATACAATAATTAATATAGAATTAGGAGGAAACATGGGCTTATTAGACGATACGCTGGATCAGATCCAGCCGCTCAGCCAGGAAGTCATGGAGGAGGCCGGCCGGCGCTGGCATGATCTATATCTTGGCATGGGAGATCTCGGCAAGATGGAGGATATGGTGACGCGCTACATCGGTGTCACCGGGGAAGTGATGCCGGATGTCCCGAAGGGGTGTATGGTGATCGCATGCAGCGACCACGGGGTATACAAAGAGGGCGTGTCTGCCTATCCGCAGGAGACGACGGTCGGCATGACGAAGGCCTATGTGATCGCGAAGGGGGCCTCCTGCAATGCGATGGCGTACTATGCGGGCATGGACATGGTGGTGGTCGATGTGGGCATCAATCATGATATGACAGGAGTCCCGGGACTCCTGGATCGCAAGATCGCCTGGGGGACGAAGAACATCGCGGAAGGACCGGCGATGACGCGTGAGCAGGCGATCCGTTCCATCGAGATCGGTATCGAGATCGCAGAAGAAAATGTAAGAAAGGGATATAAAGTCTTTTCGATCGGGGAAATGGGGATTTCCAATACCACCTCATCGGCCTGCATCCTGGGGACCTTCAATCACTGGAATGCCATCGAAGTCACGGGACGCGGGACAAATATTTCTGACGAACGACTCGTCCATAAGGTAGAGGTCGTGCAGAAGGCGATGGATGTGAACCATCCGGATCCAAAGGACGGCCTCGATGTACTTGCCAAAGTCGGCGGATTTGAATTCGGGTGTCTTACGGGTGTCATCTTGGGGGCGGCCGCCAATCATGCGATGACCATCATCGACGGGTTCAATACGACGGCGAGCGCCTTCATCGCGAAGGCACTCGCGCCGCAGGTGACGGATTACCTCATGGCCTCGCACCTGTCGCTCGAGCAGGCGCACAAAAAGTCGCTGGCTGCGCTGGGACTTTCCGAATATATTGATCTGGATTTCCGTCTGGGCGAATCCATCGGGGCGGGCATTCAGAAAAAAATGCTGGATATGGCGATTTCCGTCTATCGGGAATGTGTCACCAAAGAAGAAGCGGGGGTGGAAGCATGAGCGAGATCCCGAAACTGAATCAGGAGATCATGGAGGCTTGCCAGCTCTATGTGGATAATCTCATCAAGCCGATCCATTCGCTGGGAAAGCTGGAGGATATGGCTGTCCGTATGGCCGGCATTTTAGGAGAAGTGAAGCCGGCATACCTCAATAAGGCAGTCGTCATTTTCGGCGGGGATACGGCCGTCGATGGCGAGAACAAGACGAAAGGGCAGCTCTCGCACGCAGAGATGAAGCTGGTCGCGCAGGGCGCGGGACCGGTGAATGTCCTCGCGCGGCAGATGGAGATGCCGGTCTACCTTGTCGATGTCGGCCTTGAAAAGGATACCTCTGACATCGAAGGCGTATTGGCAAAAAAAGTGATCCATGGTACGCATCAGGGGCATCCCGCCATGGATGATGATGTCGTCGCGGCGGCGATTTCTCTCGGCATGTCGGTCGGGAAAGCCCTCGCGGGAGAGGGCATCCAGGCCGTCGGCCTCGGCAATATCGGAGAGCGCTCCATGCTGTCGGCGCTTGCGGTGACGACCGCCGTCATGAAGGAGGACCTCAAGAAGGCATCGGCGAGAAGCGGCTTCTCTATCCAACTTTCCGATGTCGGTGACTTCGCCAAGGATCCCGTCGCTGCGCTCGCCATGGTCGGCTCGGCAGAGATCGCGGCCCTCTTCGGCCTTACCGTAGAAGCCACGCGCCGCGGCATCATGGTCGTCTTTGATAATGCTGTCACAGGTGCTGCCGTGCTTGCCGCACAGGCCGTGTATCCTGAGATCAAAAACTATATTTTCCCATCTGTTTATTATGAAGAACCGGTTCATCAGATGCAGATGCAGAAGATGGGCATGAAGTCATTCCTGCACTATGATTTCACAGAAGCGGAAGGTTACGGATCAGCCCTCGGGCTCTCGCTTCTTGACGCAGCGATCGATATGCTGAACCAGATGAAGACCTTCGGCAGCGCTGACGTAGCTGTCGCAGAGGATGGTCCGGGCAAGGGTCGTCAAAGAGAGGACGTGAAGTGATGAAAGCACTTTTTGTACGCTGTTATGGGAAGCTGACCGCAGATATGATGATCGGCGGGCTCATCGATATGGGGGTGCCGCCGGTCTATCTGAGATCGAAGCTGGAGGATGCCGGCCTTTCTGTCCCATTCATCGAAAAACCGAATCCGAAAGCACAGATCTCCGCCCACTATTTCCATATCCCGGAGACAGGCGAAAAGCCGATGCTCCTGAAGGAGCGGGATATTTTCAAGCTGTGGCGGGATATCTGCGAGAAAGGGGCTTCGGACTGGGAAGACACCGGGTGGAAGGTCTTCTCTGCTTTGACCAGCGGCGCATCGGATGCCATCGATGAGATCGCAGGAAATATCATCGACCTGCGCCGCATCGGTGTCAGTGAAGAGAATCTGATCTCGCTCTACCTCTTCCTGGCCTGCCTCGACTATCTGGAGGTAGAGAGCCTTTTCGTCGTACCTTTTTCTTTAAAAGAAGGGAGATCGGAACGCGCAAGAGCGACTCTCCACATTCTGACCGATGCCGGCTCCACGGTGGGCGATCCCATCGATGCAGAGGACATTCATCCATTCGCGGCAGCCATGCTCGAAGGGCTGGCGGCCAAATTCATGCCCATGGACGGCCGCTTTCTGGCAGACAAGACTGCCTATGGCAGCGCCAGTGCCGAGAAGCCGACCGGCGAGAGCACCGTCGCCGAGTATCTGGGCTACTTCCAGGACCGCGGCGACTCCATCTTCAGCCGTCATCTCAAGGTCTTCGGCATGGCAGGGGATCTGATATAAGAGATAAAAAAGGAGCTGTGAAGAAATGAATCCTCATTTCTTCATAGCTCCTTTTTACTTTCATTTGGTTCAGGGTTCAGGGTTCAGGGTTCAAGGTTCAAGGTTCAGGGCTCTCGTGGCGGCTTTGCCGCCTTTTTTTAGAAGATGGTATTCTCGTATCGCAGCCTTCCCCTCTAGGTAATGCTATTAAGTTAAGCGGTAGAACGTTCTTGGCACCCCATCGGGGGAGCTCCCCGAAGGGGTGAGGGGGCTACGTAGCGGTATTGCATGAAAGTGTTGGAATATCGATAGCATCGGACTATTCAACATAGCAC
>JAIJLI010000538.1 GCA_022722495.1 Dialister sp.
CAGAGCAAGGAATCATCTGACGCGAATAGCGAGCTATTTAAGGAAGATGATGACGAAGCTATGTATAAAAATCCATATGAAATCCGGCTCTGCGATTTAATCAGCGTTTCCCTAGCCACTTCTTTCTCTCTATAGTAAAATAAGGCATAGGAAATGTATCATACCAAAGGAGATGAAACTATGAAAAAATGGGAAAAGATCGTGACGGCTCTGGGCGCCGCCCTCTTCCTTTACACGGCAGAGCCGGTCCTTGCTTTCGAACCCTTTTATCTGAATGGCGATCAGACGCAGCCCATGATACAGAATACGGGCGGCATTTACAATGACGGCAAGACGGGGCTCTTCATGGACCTCACCTCCATGACCATCGAAGGCGTATTCAATGACGGACTCGCGGTGCGTGTGAAGATTTTTGAACTCGCAAAGGGAAAGTCTGTCGGGACGGGCTTCCTGCATGTCCGCTACGCAGAGGACGGCAAGGCATGGGTGCTTCGCACGGATGATCGCTGGCAGGAGGTCGCATCCGGCACCGAGGATCCCTCTGCGCTCTCTGTCTACTTCGTGCGTGAGGAAATGGGAAATGAAGCTCGCCGCGATACCTACATGAGTCAGATCGAGAAGCTCGCAACAGCACAGGAAGGCGATCCGGGCTCCATCGTGCCTGCCAATGCACTCCCGGCTTCTTTCGGACAGACGCCCAAAGCTGCTGACAAAAAGGCAGCGAGCCCTGTGAAAGGAAAGTCCGTCGTCCGCACCACCCCCCTGCCCGCGCCGCATGGAGAGGTGACCGTCACCATCACAGAAGCACCCCAGGTGGAGATCGTGAAGAGCGAAGGGGAAAAGTGACTGGTGACTGGTAGCTAGGGATTAGGTTTGCGATACGAGAAAACCGCCAGTTTCAAACCTCCGCGGCGCTTCTGATTTTTATGCGCCGCACCAACCCCTTTGAACCCACAGAACCCGCTGAACCCTTTCGCACGTAATCAAAGGGCACCACGCCCGAGGGGCTAACCCTGAACCCCGAACCCATAAACTTTGATCTTATTTCCAAACAATCAATCACACAAACAACACAAGAAGGAATCATTATGGCCAAAAGATACTATGAACTGCATGTCGCTGGATGCACGCGCCAGCTGACGATCATGAATATTTCCGACACCATTGCCATCGCAAGCTTTGTCATACTGGGCGATACAGAGATCGTCACCCGTACCGCAGAGGAATTGGCGAAGAAGGTCCCCGCGGGGACGGATATCATCCTCACCGCAGAAACGAAGGGCATCCCGCTCGCCCATGAGATGGCGCGTGTGCTTGGCATGAAGAAATACATCGTTGCGCGGAAAAGCGTGAAGGCTTATATGGAGGATCCGATCTGCGTCGAGGATGAATCCATCACGACCATGGGCAAGCAGCGTCTCTACCTTTCGCAGGACGATGTCGGTCTCATCCGCGGCAGGAAGGTCCTCCTTGTCGATGATGTCATCAGCACCGGCGGCTCCATGAAAGCGATGAAAGAGATCACGGAAAAAGCAGGCGGACGTGTGATCGGGGAAGCAGCCATTCTCGCTGAAGGCGATGCTGCAAAAAGAGAGGATATCATTTTCCTCGCGCCGCTCCCGCTCTTTGAGGCGGAGTGATCCGCGGCCTGTGACCGTGTTCCCGAATCCCTTTTCCTTAGTGTAAAATTTTACTCGGTAGGGGAATTTTTCCAGGAACAATAAAAGAGGAAAGCCTCCCTTTGAGTGGAAATGTTATAATTTCCGTGGACAAA
>JAIJLI010000539.1 GCA_022722495.1 Dialister sp.
CTGGGATAAGGTTTCCCGCTCACTCCTATGAGAGCTGCAAGTCCCCCGCGGCAGATGGAACGCGAAAATGAGATGATCGTTATTTCACATCGCCTTTTTGGGTGGCCTGACATGAGGGATGATTCAGCCATCAAAAGGTGGGAAAAGAATAAATCAAAAAGGCTATTGACTATTTGACTAATTGGTGTATAATAGATTACAGAAACAAGGTAAGAGGTCAAGTGGAAAGTGGTGAGCGATATGAATAGCACGATGCTATCTGATAAAATAGAAAATTTCATTCTGGATCTGATGGATAAGCAAAATACAGACCAGCTGCTGCTAAAGCGCAAGGAGGTGGCCGACCGGCTCGCGTGTGCGCCTTCACAGGTGACGTATGTGATCAATACGAGATTCTCCGCCAATGATCGATTCATCGTCGAGTCACGGCGGGGGAGCGGTGGATATATCAAGATCTCACTGCGTCCTGTCGAGCGTGAGGAGGTGCCGGACTACTACCATCGGCTGAAGGAGGCGGCGAGCCAGTACCAGAATGAAAAGTCAAATCATCAAACAAAGGACAAACCAGTATCTCAGGAGGAGATAGAAAATGGTCTTCGGGGATATTTCCAGATGCTTTTGAATTACGATATCATTTCCGAGCGTGAGTATCGGCTGATGTATGCGATGACGCACACAATGCTGGAGTATTGTCCGGAAGGACACCGAAAGGAAGCCGGACGGACGATGATCCATCGCATCGAGTGGGCGCTGAAAGGAGAATAAATATGCTTTGTGAACGCTGTCATGCACATCCTGCCACCGTTCATATGGTGCAGGTGATGAACGGACATAGAAAAGAGGAGCATCTCTGCAGTGAGTGCGCAGAGAAAGAGCATGTTTTCCAGAAGGAGCAGAGCTTCTTTGGACATGGATTCTTTGACAGTCCGCTGGATCATTTCTTCGGCGGATCTATGCTTGGGCATCTCTTAGAAGACCCCTTCGGGACCCGCACGCTGGAAGATCAGGGCGGACAATTCATCGAAGTCAGCCCGGAAAAGCTGCCGGAGAATGAAAGCAGCTACGATCGCTTCAAAGAGTCGATCCGTCCGTCGTTCCAGAAAGGGAAGAATGAAATTCCTGTCAATGAACCGAAGGTCAAAGAAAAGGCGGACGCTCCGGCGGAGAGCAGGGAACTCCAAGCCTTGCGAAGGGAGCTCAAGAGCTGCGTCGATCGCGAAGACTTCGAGCGCGCCTGCGAGGTCAGAGATAAGATCAAGGCGATTGAAGGAAAGAAATGAGTAACTGGTGACTGAAATACCACCTTCATTTCTAATTTCTCATTTAATATAAACCCCAAAACAAAGGAGGGATTTCTATGGAAGACAGATATACAGATGGTGTAAAAAATGCCTGGAAATTTGCAGGAGAAGAGGCTTCGAAGCTGGGCAGTGATTATTTGGGGACCGAGCATCTGCTTTTGGGCATTGCCCACGAAAAAGATTCGGCCGGCGGCAAGATCCTGAATTCGCTCGGCGTGACCGTAGAGGCGGTGGAGCCGCTGCTCGCCGGTCAGGGGAAGAGCGGCTTCTTCTCTCGCCGTGAGCTGTATGTAGCGCCGCGGACGAAACGGGTGCTGGAAATGGCGCTGGAGGAAGCCAATGATCTTGGCAATTCCTTCGTCGGCACGGAGCATCTGCTGCTTGCCATTCTTCGGGAAGGCAGCGGCGTTGCGATGCAGATCCTGGAGCATTTCGGCGTGACACAGGAGAAGCTGCAGAAAGCCTTCGAT
>JAIJLI010000540.1 GCA_022722495.1 Dialister sp.
GCGACTTGACCAACTTTTTATAGTTAAGTTTTCATAAGCATTTCTTAATATAAGTTATTGATTTACAGACGATTAAATATTAATTTAACGCAGTATTGTGAAATACCATAAGTAAATAAATATATAGTGACATAATCAGATACCCATCGGAGATACCTCTTAGCAGGTGAAGCTGAATGGTTCGCCTGTTGGCTGCGACCGAAGAGGGAGCAGCCCGCAAAAATGACAAGCCACCCTATCAAATAGATAGCTTGTCATCGGCAATCTTGTGTTGCTATCGATACAGATACCTAAACATTAGCAAAAGCTTGCCATGCTTCTTTTGTGTCTTCCTTGCAAGCTTTATTAAAGGCTTTGGCAATATGTTTAAAGATAACCTGAAAAGCTTTAGGAGTTGAAGCGACTGCAATACGTTTGCCTAGATAGATATTTTTCCCGATTTCATCTTCCATCCAGCAACATCTAACCATCCCTTCTTCCGTTGGCTTACAACCTAGAAACACTCCCTTGATACCTGTAGCAGCCCTGTATTTCATAGGATAAGGGCAATAGATGGACCAAGAGTCTGCTGCATCCCGATGCTTTAATCTTTGGTCATGATACAATTTTATCTCCATGATTTTTATTTTTGAAGGAGAGGTGGTTAGCCTCTCCGTTACCTTCTTGTAATTAACCTATATAATCATTAACTGCTAAAGTAAATATCATATCTTCCATTTTTGCTTCTTCGCACAGAACAAGCATGGAATCTCGCTCTAGCAATACCACTCAACCAACATTTGCGTCCCAATTTGCGGATAGTCTCCTCTAGTGAAATCTTTCGGACAAAGTCAAGAGAATATAGGTAATCACCTAACTCTATTTCTTTAATATCATTATCGTTATAGCCTATCTTTCGAAGATAAGCAATATCGTTTTTTGTAAGCTTCATATTTTTCGTTATTATAGAGGAGACTTGTGTCCCCCCCTAATTAAACTTCATTTAAAAACCAAAAACAGACTCTGCTTTAACCTTACCAGTCTTCTTCGTCAAGAGTTGAATCTTCAAGCAGTTCTCTTGCCATCCATACCATTCACTCTCAGCTCTATAGGCTAATTCATCCTTCTCACTTCTCTCTTCTTCCTTGATTTTAATGACGTAAGAAGTAGCTTTGTTAGCCCTCAACCAAGCAAGAATCCTGTTACAATTATTCGGCATGTAAGCAAGATATTGCTCATCATAGGTATCTACAGCATTACGCTTACCAACTAATTTCTGATGGAAAAAAGTATCCAACTTCAAGTCATAGGCTGCATACTTCTTCAAGTATTTGGAAAGAAGTGTAAACTCCTTACATGGCTTGCGGAAGACAAGAAGAGAAACAAACAGGTTTCTACCTGAGTAATACCCTTTTTGCGTTTGAATCATGTCCACGCTCTTCTCACTCTTCAAAAGAATCACTGCTCTCTCCATTGCCTGATGGCATTCAAACATTTCTGCTTCTGTGCTATAACTCAGAAAGCGAGATACAGGCTGAGTGATTTTAACCACTCCTTTTGCCTTATTATTCTCATTTTTCAAAAAAGACTTGATGTCTTTGACGAGCTTACTAATATTCTGTTTCATAATCTATATGTATTTTGAAGTTCAACATTCTGTTAATTCACTCATTCTCGGACATATCGGGTAACCAGATTCCTGTCTAGCCTTTTAATGATTTCTCATTTCCTTCGATCCGAGATTTTTTTTAGAGATACATCGGTCTAAGCGAGTTCCTCTGAGCCTTT
>JAIJLI010000541.1 GCA_022722495.1 Dialister sp.
CGTAAAGCCGCTCTTGCATCCATCGGTGCAAAAGCAAAGAAAGACGATGCCACAAAGACATCAAATTATCCATATAAATTTGAGTGGAATTTAGAATGAATTTAGAAGAATATAAAATAGAACTTTTATCAGACTTTGAAGAGTTGATAAATTTCTATACAGGAAAAGACAAAATAGATGACTTTCTTCATAATCACTTACAAGATTGTGAAGAGAGTCATTATTGTAAGACATTTTGTGTCCGCTTAAAAGCAAACAACACGATTGTTGCAATTTTCGCCTTAGCATTCGACTCTGTTGACATTGATTCAGATGATTTTGATGATATGCGTATGGGGGCAGCAGGAACCGATTTGCCAGCAGTAAAAGAAACATTCCGAGAACAATTCGAACAAAAATATACTTATCCCGCTTTAGAAATTGCCTACTTAGCTATTGATCAAAAATTTCAAAGCTTACACCTAGGTTCAGCCTTAATTGAAGAAATAGCTTCGATGGCTAGAAACCAAAGATATGCTGGTTGCGTCTTCTTGACTGTAAGAGCTTGGCATACCTCTGATTATAGCGCAGTAGGTTTCTATGAAAAAAATCAATTTGCAAAATTGACTCCAGTTCCACAAATGGATGTTTGGCCAATGTACAAAACAATTTGGCCGGAGGAATAACCCCCTACACGCCCTGAACCAACGGGCACCGAACGAAGGTAATTGGCAATCATCATAACTTCCAGGCCCACTCCATAGAAGATCTCCCGGAAGATTATCTCCCTGCCGAGGATTCTTATTATGAATTTGAGCCAGAAGATGTGAACAAGGAGAACTTATCCATAGCAGAAATGAGCGGCAAGAAACTCGACTGGTTCCGCAAGGTCTGCGCATCGGTACACTTTATTCCTCCTCGTCTCTACGCCTCCTATGCCACTTGTAGTCATTGTACAATACCCACAAACCGCCTCCCCCAAAGAAGAGACAGCCCACTATTCCCACTACCTGACAATATGTTTCAGATGGAATTTTTCTTGATACTTTTGGATGAAGAAACATATTGATGCCACCACACACAAAAATCAGACACAACAGGTAAAACTTAATTTTAATCGATATTTTCTTCCTATAAAAAAGAAAACAAACCAAAGAAAGACCTACCATTAACACTAAAATTAATGAAGACATTCTCCCAAAAGTAAATTCTTCATGCCTCAATAACCTAAGGCATAGCGTAAATATGGAAGCAGTAACCAATACAAGACCAACTGCATAACCTATCCAAATCACTTTTCGATTATCTTTAGAATCGAAAAGTGAACCCACGCTCTTCCAATATTTATCCATATCTTTCATAAGCCTTATTCCCAATAATAGTAGTTACTAATCACGACGCCTTGGTTCCGGCTCCGCCACCATTTCCGGCACTTCTTCCGGCAATTCATATCTTCTGATATGATGATCTTCCAGATAGATATGATTCAGCGTAAAGGCGAGCGACTCCAGCGTCTTCTCCCTTACCGCCGGCTTCAGTTCGCATTCCCATATCACGATGGTATGCCATCCCATTTCAGCCAGCCGGTGCAGCACCTCATGGTCCCTCTCCCGGTTTCTTCTGATCTTCTCCATCCAGAACCCGGTGTTCGATTTCGGCACCACATAATACTTGCATCCCTCATGTCCATGCCAGAAGCACCCGTTCACCAGAATACAGGTGCGATACTTCCTCAGCACGATGTCCGGCTTGCCCGGCAAGCGTGGATGATTGAGCCGATACCTGAAT
>JAIJLI010000542.1 GCA_022722495.1 Dialister sp.
ATGTAAAGGCGGAACAGTGAGAAATGAGTCGAAGGATCTGGCGCCGCATCGTCCCTGCCCTACCCACTGAACCCATAGAACCCGCTTCCCCTCTTTCGCCTGCAGTCAATGGAACGGCACGCCACAGAGGCTAACCCTGAACCTTGAACCCTGAACCAACCAATTCATATAAAGGAGATCATCATTTATGCGAAAATTATCCATCGCCATCGACGGCCCGGCGGGGGCCGGCAAGAGCAGCGTATCGAAGATCCTTGCATCACGCCTTGGCTATGCCTATCTCGATACCGGAGCGATGTATCGCGCCGTCACCTATGAAGCCCTGAAGAAGGGTCTGACAGATCCGGCGGAGATCACCGCTATGGCAAAAGCCCTCGATATGGAAGTGAAGCCCGGCATGGATGCCATGCACGTCATCGTGGATGGCGAAGATGTGACACCCTTCATCCGCACGCCGGAAGTCTCCGGGCATGTATCGGAAGTTTCCGCCATCGGCGGCGTGCGCACGGCGATGGTCGCCATCCAGCGCCGCCAGGCCGAAAAGGGCGGCATCGTTCTTGACGGCCGTGACATCGGGACGACTGTCCTGCCAAAGGCCGATGTGAAGATCTTCCTCACCGCCTCCGTCCACACCCGTGCGCTTCGCCGCTTCAAAGAGCTCGAAGCCCAGCACCCGGAGCTTTCGTTCGAAGACATCGAAGCCGATGTGGCAAAGCGCGACTACATGGACAGTCACAGGGAGATATCCCCCCTGAAGCAGGCAGAGGACGCCATCCTTCTTGATAATGGCGACCTCACGCTCGAAGGCACCGCAGAAGCCATGATCGCCATCTGTGAAAAGAAATTTCCGGGGTTTAACAAGTAACTGGAGAATGGACATAGAGACATAAGACTTTAGACATCGGTTGTCTGATGTCTAAAGTCTTATAGTCTCCCTGTCTTCTTGCGCTTTATCAACGGCAAACGGCTAACAGCCGACCACCATTTTCAAACGAGGTGAATCCTATGGGCTATGCTATTGTCAGAGCCATCTTAAATTTCTTCTTCTTCGTCATCTTCGGTCTCAAGGTCGAAGGGCGGGAGAATGTGCCAAAGACCGGGGCCATCATCGTTGCGCCGAACCATAAGAGCTACTGGGATCCCCCTGTCGTCGGCGTGGCTTTTAATACCCGCATCATCCACTACATGGCGAAAGAAGAGCTTTTCAAAAATCCATTCTTCGGCTGGCTGATCCGTCAGTTCGGCACTTTCCCGGTGAAGCGCGGCAGCGTCGATCGCGCTGCTGTGCGTCAGGCCATCAAGGAGATCAAGGAGGGCAATCCCCTCGGCATTTTCCCGGAAGGCACCCGCATCAAGAGAGAAGGGCTCGGCCGTTTCCATACGGGCATGGCATCCCTCGCACTCATGACCGGCACTCCGGTCATTCCTGTCGCTGTCCTTGGCACGATGGATCTGCCTCGTAAGAATGGTCCGTTTGCCGTCCTCATCGGAAAGCCGATCGAGGTTAAAAAGCAGCGCCCGACCGACGAGAAGGTGGCCGAGCTCAATGACATCGTGAAGGCAGAGATCCAGAAGCTGATGGATGACTATAAAAAATGAGCGGCAGCTGGTGACTAGGGATTAGTAGCTAGGGATTAGGAGTCTCAAGTGACTACTGACTGGAATGCCAACACAAGGCATTGCCATTATTTATACTTCGCGGCGCTTCCATATTTTTATGCGCCGCACCACCATTTCGCATTTCTCATTTCTAATTTCTCATTCAA
>JAIJLI010000543.1 GCA_022722495.1 Dialister sp.
GACACGTCCACCGCGCTCGACCTTGGTCACAAGACCGTAGCCATGAAGCAGCTCCAGCAGGTCTTCATTCGAGAAGGCTTCGTAGGTACTGTAGAGAAATTTCCCATTGCCCGGTGTCTTCCCGATAAAATCCATGATGGGCGCACTGTTTGTCAGATTGCAGCGACCTTTTCCGGTGATGCCCATCTTCAGGCCGACCTTCGGCATTTTTTCAAAGAGCATGACCTTAGCTCCCCGGTCCGCTGCCGTGACAGCGGACAGAAGTCCCGCCACGCCGGCTCCGATGATGGCGATTTTTTTATTTGTGGAGCTCATACAGTTTCTTGACCTCCTCCAAGGACAGGCGGCGGTATTCCCCGCGGGAGACGCCGGCAAGCGTCAGGAAGCTGTACTGCACGCGCTTCAGTCCGAATACAGGGTAGTGGAATGCCGCCATCATTTTACGGATCTCACGGTTCTTCCCTTCGTGGAGCGTCATGCGTACCTTTGTCTTATTCTTTTCCTTGTCATAGCCCAGGACTTCGATCTCGCACGGTGCAGTCACTCCGCTGTCGATGCGCACGCCCTTCGACATTTTATCTGCCAGCTTCAGTGAATATTTCCCACGAACTATGACTTCATATACCTTTTTGACCTCATGCTTCGGATGCGTCAGGATGTTGTCGAGCTTGCCGTCATTCGTCATGAGGAGCAGTCCTTCGGAGTGATAGTCAAGACGTCCGACAGGGAAAATGCGCTCACGTATATTTCTGAAATAGTCCATGACCGTGCGCCGCCCCTGCGGGTCAGTGACAGACGTGATGACATTATCCGGCTTGTAGAAGAGGAAATAGCGTTTCCGCTCAGGGCGGATGCGTTCTCCGGCGACCTCTATGCGATCGGAAACGGGATCGGCTTCGCTCCCCAGCTCGCGGATGACCTTGCCATTCACACGGACCTGTCCCGCTGCGATCAATTCTTCAGCCTTGCGGCGGGAGCAGATGCCCGCATGGCTCAATACCTTCTGTAAACGTTCTTTCAAAATAATTCTCCTTCTTCCAGTCCTTCTCGCCAGCGCATCCGAAGCTCATTCACATCTGAAAGCCCGGTGCAGGCGAGGAAACGCTTCGTCGTACCATAAAGGATCGGCCGTCCGGGGATATCCAGACGTCCTCTTTCTTCGATGAGGCCCTTCTCCATGAGGAGCCCCAGCACACGGCCTGCCGTCACGCCGCGGATCTTCTCGATCTCGACTCGCGTCACAGGCTCTTTGCAGGCCACCACCGCCAGCGTCTCCAGCGCCGCAGCCGAGAGCGGCGTCTGTTTCCCCAGAAGGGAGGAGAGCCAGGTGTCATATTTCTTTTTCGTCGCCAGCATGTACCCCGCGCCCGTGTGATGGAGCGTCAAACCGGAGTCTGGCTTTTCATATTTTTCAGACAGCAGCGTGAGTGCTTTCTCGATCATCTGAGAGTCTTCGCCCACGGCCTTTGCCATGTCGGTCAGAGAGACAGGGCTCCCCTTCGCAAAAAGAAAGGCTTCGATGAGCGCTGACAGCTGAAGCAATGTATTTGTCATAAATGTCCTTTGTTGCGTTATGGGTTCAGGGTTCAGGGTTCAGGGTTCGGGGTTCGGGGTTCAGGATTAGCCCGTGGGGCGGCTCCATCCACTGATTTTGAATAAAAGCTCTGCTTGAATTAGGAATTAGGAATGAAGGTGGCGGCTTCGCCACAAATATATATTTTGCAGCGAAGCTGCCACCACAACCCTGAACCCATCAACCTGAACC
>JAIJLI010000544.1 GCA_022722495.1 Dialister sp.
TTTTTTAGAAGATGGTATTCTCGTATCGCAGCCTTCCCCTCTAGGTAATGCTATTAAGTTAAGCGGTAGAACGTTCTTGGCTCCCCATCGGGGGAGCTCCCCGAAGGGGTGAGGGGGCTACGTAGCGGTATTGCCTGAAAGTGTTGGAATATCGATAGCATCGGACTATTCAACATAACACGCTATACCGCTGGCATGCCCCATCTCACTGCGCTCGAAATGGCGTCTCACTTTCTCATTTCTCATTCAAAAAGAGCCATGAACAAAACTGTTCATGGCTCTTTCATTTGCACACCAGCTGGGATTATCCCTAATCCCTAATCCCTAATCCCTAATCCCTAGTCACCAGTCCCTAGTCACTAGCCACTAGTCCCTATTTACTCTTCTGCAGGATCTCCTTCAGGTACTCATTCTTTTCCTTTTTCTCATCCACATTATCAAGAAGGAGGTCGACATAGCGGGAAAGCGTCGCGTCGTCGGTGTATCCCTGGATGAAGGAATTTCCCTTATTGCTTTCCAGAATGATAGGAAATTCGACGGCGGCGAAGATCTGCATGGCTTTGAGCTCGAGGTCTTTTTCATCGGTATAGCCGGTGACCTCCGCCACATTGCGAATGACCTTCTCCCAGCACTGGCTGTGGAGAAGAGAGAGGTAAATGAAGTAGGTGTCCTTGGCGTCCTCACTCGAAGGATTCGAGATGGAGCGGAAGAGGGCAGGATGCTCGCGGGCCAGGTGGAAGTAGGCGATGATGTATTTCTTCAGCCTTTCGCTCGCCGTCAGGCGGTTGTCGTCGAGGTAGGAGACGATATTCTCCAGATTGCCCATCATGTACTCGAGTGCCGCACCGATGAGCTCTTCCTTGGAGCCGAAGTAGTAGCGCACGGAGGCGATATTGACGCCGGCTGCCTTGGCGATGGAACGGACTGTGGCTTTTTTGAAGCCCTGCTGCTGCAGGATATGGACCGTGGTCTCGATCATCTTTTCACGGACGCGCTCGCCCTTGCCGGTCAATTTTCTCATCATAGTGTGGTTCCCTTTCTAAGATTCATGGTTTTCTGAATGAAAGACATTTCCTTCGGTGCTTTCGTCTTTTCCGTGAGAGCATTCATCATCAGCTTCAGTCGGTTTTCCTGATTCACTTCGCTCGCGCTGGCATCGCAATCGAGGGCGAGGAAGACCGCTTCCGGATACGCTGCATGCAGCTTATGCACCATGCCTTCCCCGGTGATGTGATTCGGCAGGCAGGCGAAGGGCTGCAGGCAGACGATACCGCGGCATTCATGATAGAGAAGATCGATCATGTCAGCCGTTAAGAACCAGCCTTCGCCCGCACGGTTGCCGAGTGAAAGGTACTGGGAGGCGCGCTTGGCCATCTTCTCGATGCCGGTGATCTCATGGAAACGCTGCGATCTTTTCACCGCCTTTTCGAGCGGCTTCCGATACCATTCGAAGAGGTAGCGGGAGAAGGTGTCCTTCAGGTCTTCCTTCATGGTGCCATCCATATATTTCCGCTGGAAACGGCTGTCAAGCGAGCCGTAGAGGAAGAAATCAAGCATACCGCTCGCCTCGGCTTCGCCGCCATTTGCTTCGATGGTACGGACGATATCATTGCTGGCGATGGGACTGAACTTGACATAGATCTCCCCGACGATGCCGATGCGCGGACGGCGCGGCATATCGGAAAGCGGCAGGCGGTCGAAGTCCTGAATGATGCCTGCGATATTCTTTTTATACGATGTGTAGGACTCGCCG
>JAIJLI010000545.1 GCA_022722495.1 Dialister sp.
CTGATTGAGCAAAATCCATTCTTGCTGTTGGAGGCAAAGGAGAAGCCACAGAAGCGAGTGGCTGAGCGTGAGTTTCTGACGATAGAGGAAATAAAGAAGGTGATGAACACACCATGCCGTTATGAACTGGTGAAGAAAGCCTTTCTATTCTCCTGTTTCACCGGTCTGCGATATAGCGACATGAAAGCCTTGAACTGGAGTGAAATCCACAAGGCTGCTGACGGCAAGACAGAATACATTGACCATATCCAAGTCAAGACCAAGGATAGAGTAACCATCCCCTTGTCGGAAGAAACAAAGAAGTGGATGCCTAAAAGAGAAGAAGGCATAGACAACATCTTCCACAACTTGACAATCACATCTACAACTGTAGAAGTGGTGCTGAAAGAATGGATGGAGGCAGCAGGTATAACCAAGCATATAACCTACCATTGCTCACGACATACGGCGGCTACGATGCTCCTGACCCTTGGTGCAAGTATCTATGTAGTAAGTAAGATACTCGGACACAAGAGCATCAAGATGACGGAGATTTACGCCAAGATTGTTGACAAGAAGAAGTTGGAAACCGTGAACCTCGTGAACGGAATGTTTGACCAAATACCAGTAATACAATGAAAATAGAAATCAAGGAACGTAAGCTGACGGAAGGCAAAAGAGCCTTATATCTGGAATACTACGAGACAGGCTTCCGCAAGAGAGAAAACTTGCATCTCTATCTCTTGCCCGATGATGCCGTTGGTGCTGCAAAGCACAATCGGCTTACATACAATAAGGCTATGGAGATACGAGCAGAGCGCATCCTCACCCCTCCTGTATTGGAGAAAGAGAATGCCAAAAGCGAAGAACAAGGCAACGGCTTGACTTGGCTGCAATGGTGCGATGACTACATCAAATGGTCTGTTGATTGTGGCAACTGCAAGAAGATGATAAGTCATAAGAATGTTGTCCGCAAGCGTATCGCCACTTATTTACGGAGAGTAGATAAGAAAGACATCCTGCTGAAAGATGTCTGTAAAGATGAAATTTGCGGTCTTTTTGATTATATGCGCAACAAGTATCGCAACAAACGCCAAATCAAGACCAACGGAGGACGGTTGGCTGATTACACATTACTGTTGTTTGAGGAAACAGTCAAAGCGATATTTAACAAGGCTATGCGTGAAGGATTTGTAAAATTCAATCCTGTACACAGTCTAAACAAGTTGGAACGCTTCCATGCTCCTGACAAACACAGAGAGTATCTTACGCCCGAAGAACTCACACGTTTCCTGGCGGTGGAAGCTGAATGTGAGAATGAACGAACCGTACAACTGGCATTCGGCTTGTCATCCATGACAGCACTTCGCCTTGGCGATATGCAGCATCTAAGATGGTGCGATATAAAAATGATTGATGGTGTGCCAACTATCAGCATTATACAGCGCAAGACCAAGCGACCAGCCATTGTTCCGCTCAATGAAATGGCGCAGTCGCTACTGCCACCTCGCACGGATGATAATCCTGAAAGTCTTGTGTTCCACCTCGTCAAGAAGTCGGACAACGTATCAAAGTATGTGAGACGGCTCAAAGAGAAGGCTGGCATAGAAAAGAATTTGACCTACCATTGCTCACGGCATACCACGGCATCGTTGGCTATCTCGGCAGGGGCAGACATTTCCGCAGTGAAAGATATATTGGGACATGGAAGCATCACTTCTACGGAAGTATATGCAAAGGTGGCTCTTGAAAAGAAGATAGAGGCGGTCAAT
>JAIJLI010000546.1 GCA_022722495.1 Dialister sp.
TGTCAAGCTCGCCCATCGCGTACAGGACGCAGGCGCTGATGCCCTCGTCGTCGAAGGCATGGAAGCCGGCGGCCATGACGGCAAGATCACCCTCATGGCTCTTCTCGAAAACGTCCTCCCCGAGATCGAGATCCCGGTCGTCGCAGCCGGCGGTATCGTAGACGGACGTGCTGTCGCTGCGGCTCTCATCATGGGTGCCTCGGGTGTGCAGATGGGCACGCGTTTCCTTCTGGCAAAAGAATGCCGCCTCCACCCGAATGCGAAACAAGCCATCATCGATGCTGCCGACACCGACTCCGTCGTAACAGGCTTCACTACCCGAGATACCGTCCGCGGCCTTAGAAATCCATTCTCTGAAAAATACCTGAAGCTCGAATACAGCGGTGCAGCGCAGTCCGAGCTCACCGCCCTCGCCGCTGGAACGAACCGCAAAGCCGTCATCGACGGTGACACAGAGAACGGCTTCGTCTTAGCCGGCATGTCCCTCACCCACCTCACGAAAGTACAGCCCGTACAGGAAATCGTAGAAGAACTCGTGAGCGAAGCCGAAAGAAGACTCGCCGCAGCGCCGAAATTGATTTAAGGAAATGTTAATCAAATCACTGCATCTGATTTTACATGCATTTGAAAATCCCCCATCGACATCGTCGACGGGGGATTTTCATTGCTTCATTTTAAGGGAACACAACATCCTGCATCGATTTCGGAAGTGCGTGAAGAATTTGCATTTTTAACTTTCCCTGAAGGTACACCGGATTCAAACGACTCTTCGTGTATTGGAAGGGGGTTCCTGCCGTCTCCGTCACCAGAAGTGTTGTAAAATATCTCTCCCAGCTAAAGAACCTCGTGCTATCGGCATAATTTTCAGGCGCACGTAGTATGTCCTGTACAGCGTGCGTAGGAAGAAATCCCGACCGCAGAATGAGCCATTCGAAAGACTCCGGCAAATACAGAATGATGTGAGAATGCCGTTCTAGATAAGCATGAACTCTCATCATCTCGGCCCCAAACGCTGCTCCGTCTGCGATGACACAAATATTTCGTTCGCTATCCCTCATAGATTTGAGCTTTGCAAATACATTGGATTTCCCCTGTGCACTAAGACAAGTATGTCCTGTTTCTTCCGCCATGCCACGGAAAAACTGGAATCCGGAATTGGAGTCTTCTGTAAGCAGGATTTCAATCGGCAAATCCACCGTCTGCCGAGCAGAATAAATCTGATACATCTCCTGATACGTTTTCTCTGCATGCTGATACTTCCCAGAAGATGTAAGTCCGTAAATCTCATCCACGCTGTAAGGCAGATTGTACAAACTTTCTCGCGTAATCAAGACGAAATAATTGTCCGATCCCTTCACCATTTCTGCAAAGCGCTGGCTGGTGATAAAAGAATTCCCTTCATCGATAAAAATGATATATCCAGAAAGGTTTTTCAAAATAAGCTCCCAGTCCGGCCCTTCCAAGATGCGGCACGGCTTCGCGCAGTCCACATGGATACCGCTTGACTCCTGCAGATTCATATACTGGCGTAGCATGTCAATCAGCGTCGTCTTCCCCGTGGCACTGTCCCCCTGGATGATGGTGATATTTCTCTTGATCTCAAGTGCATAGTGAAGACGCCGGTTTTGCACAATGATACGATACCGGCCCGTCATACATAATCACCTGCGATTTCTACAAATTCATTCATCGTGTGAATCACGGTATGCGTATTCAGTATTTCCAAGGAAAACGGCTTCTCTCCAAAAT
>JAIJLI010000031.1 GCA_022722495.1 Dialister sp.
AGAGATTGGCTCCAAGAGCAACCATCTCTGAATAAAGCCAGCCGCATTAGGCATGACAGGCTGCTTGCCGACTGGTCCGAAATAAGGATTGATGTCTGCAGGTAAATTCCGATTTTGGGCATCCGCAAAGGAATGCCCAAAAAGGAATACACATAAACAAAACAATCTAACTATTTTATTGAAAATGTTATACATAGACTATTCATTATTATTGAGGTTCGATAATCTGATAACGGCCACTCAGATGCATGAAGGCGAAGAGACGCAACAGTCCGTCGTAGTAGCCATCGAAGAAGCCTTCTTTGTCTGGTTCATGCTTGGCATTCCAGAAATGACTGACGAATTCCCTGCCCTTCACATGATTGCTGACCAGAGAAGCCGCAGCCGCAGTAGCAACAAAACCGATAGAATGACGGAGCGCCTTAGGAGCCGTACCTGCCGGCAGAATATCTTCTACCATCGTTCCATCTACATTGTACTGATCCAGGAAAGAATCAATGCCCTGACTATACAGGAAGTTCTGCAACGTATTGGCATATTTCTGCTGCCACTCCTTATCCTTGCAAGCCCAGGAATAATCGAGCGCTATGTTCATAGGAACACGCCATGAATCGTAGCGGAATGCATCACCCAGCAACTGACCGGTCTTCATCAGACTGCCATCATAGTTGCAATAGTCAGGATTCAAGCCCGTCTTTTCATTGATGCACTTATGCAGGAACTCACGGCTTTTCTCAGCACACTCCTTCCAGAACTGGGACCGTCCGTCGTTAGCCCATTTCGCCCAAACCTCGTAAAAGGCAGGAAGATGGCAAGAAGGATCGGTAAACTTCCCGCCCCAATGATCGGGCGTAAAAGTGATGAGCTGATGTTCCAGATTGATGAGCGGAGCCGTGCGGTCCATTCCCACCTTCTGCATGCTGCAATCCAGGATATTCTGCGCTTCCTTCAGATAGTTGATGCCCGTATCATTGCCCCATCGGTTGGATGCAAAGATAAGCGAAGTTACGAAATAGAGTTCACCATCCGATGCGGCTCCCTGCGCATTTCTCGTTCCATCAGTCTTGCAGCTCCATGCGAAATAGCCCTTATAAGGTCCTTCCTGATGCTGCATGTATTTCTTGCTCCATCGCCAAAGGCGGTCGAAGATATCCTTCTTGTCAAACTGCACGGCAGCCATCATTCCATACGACATACCCTCGGTTCGCACATCATTGTTCTTTACATCGCTGACATATCCCATGGAATCGCCCACCTCGAAATAAACCTTGTTTTTGCCATAGAATACATCATGGAACACTTCATTTAATTTCTTGTCAATATCAGTCTGCTTATAGCCCATCTCGGCAAAGAGATTACGATACTGGTGAGTTTCGAAAGCACCCTTTTCCCAAGGCAACGCATCAAAGCCAAGCCAGTCAACCTCTACATCGGCTCCACTCTGCAGCGAAACGTAAAGAGCATGAACACCGAGAGGTGCATGGAGCACCTGGGCACGGACATTCTTCCAGCCTGCCGACTTCGGAATCTTCACCTTAGCGATGATATTGCCCTTCTTGCCATCAGCTCTTACCACGAGCACACCTCCCTTAGCCGACTTGGCACGAACGGTGATTTCCGCCACCTTCTCGTTACCGAAATCCACCTTATTATATATAAGAGCAGTATTCGATTGAGAGAAGAGAGCTTTCCATCCGGCAAAACAGTTGTTTTTATCCAGATAATCAATACCAATACCCTTGCCTTGCAGCGCAGAATAGCGGTCTATCTGAATGCGCGAACGAGCTTTCGTCAATCCCACACCTCTTAGCGTAGGTATCACCTTCTGTATCGTTCCGTCAGGATTGAAGTTCAGAGAGTCGATACGCACCGAGCGGTTCTTGTCGAACTTAGGCGAATAATCATTATGGTGATAGAAGAGATACCACTGTCCCTGATATTCTACGATGCTATGATGATTGGTCCAGCACTTCGTAGGCGACTCATCCATGATGATGCCCTTGAACGTGAAAGGTCCCATCGGATGGTCAGCCATGGCATAAGCCAGTGTTTCGGTACCATTCTTTTCACGTACCCAAGGGAAGGTGAAATAATACTTGCCGTTGCGCTCGAAGGCAAACGGACCTTCCTTGAATCCCTCAGGCAATCCCTCTACCAGTTTGGGTTCCGAGGCAAGTTCCGTCATGTTTGGTTTCAGCTTAGCCATGTGCAAACCAGCTCCCGCCCAGTAGATATAAGCCTGTCCGTCCTTATCTATCAACACACAAGGGTCTATACCATGACCCCCCTCTATGGGTTTCCACATCGGCATAAACGGTCCTTCGGGCTGGTCGGCAACCGCCACACCTATTCCGAATCCCTTCTCCTCCCCTTTCGGAGCGGCAGGGAAATAGAAGTAATACTTTCCGTCTTTCTCCACACAATCTGGAGCCCACATCGTATAACTGCCGTCCTGTACCCAAGGTACTTTGTCTTGCGAAACGATGACTCCATGATCCTGCCACTCCGTAAGATTGGAAGAAGAGAAAACGTGATAATCTGCCATACAGAACCATTCCTTCAGTTTCTCGATAGGACTCGGAATATCATGAGAAGGATAAAGATATACCTTCCCGTTGAATACGCGAGCCGTAGGATCTGCCGTAAACTGGCTATTGATGATTGGATTCTGCGCCAAAGCTGTGTCATAAGACAATACAGCCAAAGCAATGCATCTCATTATTTTCCGAACATTCATTCTTTTATATTAAAATTATTAGTTGATGCTGCAAAATTACATATTTTCCTTCATATACACTTTGTCTCATGTTGCAAAAACTTTATCTTGTTTTTCCGTACCCTCCGCATAGGTGGATTTCTCCAAGCGGTTCAAGCCATCATAGGCAAAGTCGTAACCACGGAGCACATGGTCTTTGTCTGATTGCCATTGCAAACGACTGATGTTTCCATTGAAGCATGGGTATGCTCCTGTGGTTTCGTACCATAGATTCTGAGAGAATCTATCTGATTTCGTCTCATTCAGCCAATTGCGGATGTTGTAGGCATAGTTTACCATACCCACATTGCCGCTTCGCTTCAAGGAGACCAGTCTTCCGATGTCATCATAACTATATGACGCCACCATTCTTGTTACATTTCCGGCACTTAATGTCATAGTCTTTATTTTGTTATTATATTCATTATAGTCGTTTACCTGAGTAACAGTCATGCTAACACCATTCTCTTGACATTGTCATAGAGATAGAACATATAGTTGTTTTTTCCTAAGCACAAATTATTTTTTTACTATCCTAAAATATAAAGAAATATTTACCTTTCTCTCTATCTTTTTTTTCTTCCTTGTACTGAAATGGTTTTTGAAAATCTCTATAATCTTTAGGTATATGAGACTTGGGAACCAACTCTAAAGTGTCTACAGCGTTTTTGGGATCAATGTCATTACGAATCAAGATTCTATTATCGGAAACAGAAATAATTTTATAGCGAAAGCGTCCAAAACGGATTGTGTTACGGTTTAACAAATTCCAACTTGGTTCATAAAGATAATGAGAAACAAGAAAACCATTATATTCCCTAAAACGCCAATTTGCTCGAAACTCGATAAAAACACCTTTGCTATCGACATAAAAATAGAAAGAATCCTCCCTACAAAAATAAGGGTGTCTTGTTTCGTCCTCATTCTGCTTACTATCTATATAATGCCAATATTGATAACTATTTCTTGTAAGAATTTTCTTTGTATCCTTACAAGAACATAAGATAGCCATTATACATAAAAACATAACCGTTTTTACTATTCCAAATTCATTTTTTCTATTTTGTACCATATACATATTCAAAATGATTATTTTGTCTAACTATTCTACCTAATCCTAGCGGTTTAATGATTGAATTTGCTTTTACCATTATTTGTATCAGTGCATTTGCGCTTTGTTCATTTTTATTCGCTTCATTCATTAAAACAATCATATTTCCTATCGTACCTATTTGATATTTCTCCGATCCATTAGAAAAATTTGCATCAGCAAGTTGTTTCAATACTATTTGAGAATGAACAAGATATGTTAGAGGCACATCTGATTCTTTATGTAACTTCTCATGTCCAATTGTATTTGTCAAATTGTAAATATTATACATTTCTTTATTTAATTTTCCATTAGACATCTTTAAATAAATTGATTCACCTTTCGTTTGAGCTAGTACATCTTTCTGATTATCAGTTCTATGCAAAGTACTTATTCCTACATATCCACGACCTCCATTTACATTATATTTCACACCTGCCTTTCGAGCGTAATAGCCAACAATTCTGACACCAGTATTCAGATTGTTTTTTCTACGCAAATCCAATGTATTGAAGTTTACAAATCCATTATTACCATTAGCAACATAAATATTTGGGGAATCACCCTTTGAAAATAAGAACTGTCCGCTATTACTAAAATAGTCATCGTTTCCATCTGGATCAAATTTGTTTATTGCATTATCATGACAGTATAAATATGGAGAAATATCTGAATTCTTTTCTCCTGAATTATCTATTCTGTCCCATACGACTCTAGCAGCATCATACATTCTTGCACCATGGTCATACCAATCCAAGCCGTACATATGGTCGAACTCCTTGCCGATGTACTTGTTTCTTTGCAACTCGCCTTTGTATGACAAGTCGCCATATACTCCACCGAATGGATAGTAATGATTCACTTGCTCTATCGTGCCATTCTCATTCACAACCATTCTTATACTGCCTAGATGGTCTTTCTCGTAATAATGGAAAGTTGGATTCTGATTATTATCGAAAGAGCAATAACCACCATCAAAGAGATACTTATCCAGTTTGCCATCTTCGAATATAAAATTACCGATGTAGTCAGTCGTATTTGTTACGGCTGATTCATGGGTGGTTCTTAGCTTATATCCAGCGGCATCATAGATATATTTCGTCTTGAAGCCATTGTTGAAAGTGATGCACTTCAAGTTGCCAAGGACATCATACTCTATATTGCTGATGCCCTTGTTCAAGTCCTTGACCAATGCGCCATTGGCATCATAGAAATACTCCACGTCCGCATCGGCTCCATCCTTGAAATCAAAGGAACCATTATAGAGTAAGCTACCTGCTTTGTCTGAAATCGACTTGATCTGATTGCCATTATACGCATACGTCAAGTCGTCAATGAGACCAAACGTCCCATTGTTCTTCTTGCCATATCGCTGCAATCGCTCGATGGAGCCATTCGGAGAATATGACAACACATGCTCGGAGTAATGGTTCTTGCTCTGGCTCATGTCCGCACCCTCGCCATAGGTAGATTCCTCCAAGCGGTTCAAGCCATCATAGGTGAAGTCATAGCCACGGAGCACATTGTCCTTGCTTGATTGCCATTGCATACGGCTGATGTTGCCATTGAAAAATGGATTTTCCTTTGTGGACTCATAATACAGATTCTGCTTGAATCTGTCTGACTTCGTCTCCTTAAGCCAGTTGCGGATATTGTAGGCGTAATGCACGCTGCCAGCGTTGCCGCTTCGATTGACAGAGACGAGCCTTCCGATGTCATCATAGCTATACGATGCCACTGTCCTTGTTACATTTCCAACTTGTATTGTCATTGTCTCGATTTTATCATTGTTTGGATTATAAACATACAGCTGAGTAACATTCTTTGTCATGTCGCCTTTCGTCAATTCCGCCTTGACTTCAATTGGTTTTCTTGTAAAACTATACTTGATGGATTGCCTCAAAAATACTTCATCAGGCTTGATCTGCATTGACTCAACGACCAACCCACGCAAGTCATGGTAGGACACGGAAGCCAAGAGGTCACCATCCGTGTTTCGTGTCACAATACCTGTCTGTGAGCCAATGTTGTAGGATTCCTGCAAACCGGAAGTCTTCGCTGACAAACTTTTCGAGGTCAGGTTCTTGACCATCTGACGATTCAAAAAACTATGGCAGTCATAATACTTGGCACTTAGAAGTTGTTCATTCCCAAGACCTAAGTTTCCCAATGGGGTATAGCCGCTGTTGCACAAGCCCGAGAACTGCTCTCCATAAGTCGCCAAAGCAGAAGTGCATAAGGCATTCATGCTGGTTGTCGTACCCATGAGAACCTCGCGTTTCATTTTGTCATAGAGGTAGAACACGAACAACCCCTTCTTACGTTGTTCGCCATCTTGCGAGAACATCAAGTTGTCGGCTGCGTCATACCACATTTGTTGATACTCACAGCCTGGCAGACGTTTCCATACACATCTGCCATATTTGTCATAACGATACTCATAGCCAAACTTTTGCAAATCTGAATATTCCTGATAAGACGGAGAAAGTACATAGCGAAGCCGACCGATATTGTCATATATATAATAGGTGTCGTTATTTCCATCCCTACGTTCCAACACCTTATGACCAAATAAATCGCTAAAGGTCTGCTTAGTTTTTCCATCTTCATCTGTCTCTTCCAACATAGAAAGGGATTTGGCTGCATAATAGCCATTTTCCAATAACGCCCCCGATTCACTCACTTGGTATCGTTTAACACTGCTCGCTTCATTCGAACAGTAACGCTGCTCCACAAACTTCTTCGCAGTGAACCATGACTCCCCAGCTCCCAATGTTGAGACCTGTCTATCCAAGGCATCATAACTATTCACAGAGTACGGATTCCGGTCTTTATGAAAGGTTATGAGAGAGGAGGACAGTTCGGAAGGGGCCACGAAAGAGCAACCATCCTTCTGCGTTCCAGGAAGCCAGCTTTGCTTTTCCCTACCAAGTGCATCATGCTCCAGTAATGCATAGGCATACTTTCCTGTACCAACAAGACCATTGGTTGCCGTCTCTACAGGATAACCCAAACCATCATAATACGTAACAGTCGTTATGGCGTGAGTTCCGTCCACGTCAAGCACCTCCTTACTCATCACATAGTTTTGAGTAGGACTTTGTGCCTTGGAAGAAATGGTCAAGGCACAAAGAAGAAGCAACATACTTACAATTCTTATTATTCTCATCTTTGTTTGAAATTATATGAATATCCATGCAAAACACCAATATGATCTCTAACGCTTTCCAACCTGCCTTCCGAGTCGTAGGAATAACTCGTTTCGTATCCATTTGGATTGATGACAGACGATATATTCAAACGTTCATCATACACATAAGCAGTCGTTTGGCATCCCTTATTTCGCGCAGCCTCATAAATAGACAGCAGCATACTTTTTGATAAGTAATTCCGACCACCCAATGATGCGACATAACTTGAGAGACCTTTCATTTCTGCATAGGTCACCCCTACGATTTTCATAACAGGACATTGATAATTATAAGACCATAGCAATGTTACAGGCACACCATCCTTTCCCTCATATTGCAATATATTACCATGCTCATCATAGGCATCTATAGTAGCTTCCAATACTAATGATCTGTCTGAAATTATCGAATAGCACTTATTTATTACAGGCAATCCATTTGATTGTGTAAAATCATATCGTCCGCCTCCAGTAAAAGTACCATTACGATAGAACTCTTGCCCTGTGATTTTGCTCATGCAATGCTTGTCAACAAGTAAAGCCGAGCCTGCTGATTTATCATCACACGGATACCAATAATACGTAGCAGCCGTTTGTTTCCCATACTCATCTGCAATATTTTCTAACGATATTTGCATATTTTGTTGATTATACGAATAGTTTATGTCTTTGGCGAGCTTGACATTTCCCTGTTCATAATTGATTTCTTTTGCCCTTGTAAGATAACACCATTCTATAGGTTTCCTCAATATAGCTAAATCAATTTTTCCTACTGTTAGGTATCGACTTGGCAGATGAGTAGGCACACATTTTGGAAACAAAGCATATCCCAACTCTTTCTTATCATACGAATACTCCAACTTACGCAAAGGCATGCCATCTGTAGAAAACACCGTTTCACTTTTTATTTTTCCATTCAAATAACCCTTCGGATTATAAAAGAAAGCATTATTAACCCTCGCATTGATACTATTGTCCAAACTATACCCTTGGTTATAATACTCTGTCAAAGTCTTTTTCAACAACATGCCAGAAGAATCTAAGTCATATTTAGTGACTTTAGAATAGCCAACCATTGCCGGATTACTCAACGAGCATATGTAAGAATAACTTGGTTCAGAACTTGCATAATCGAAAGCAACATTTACGGATTTTTCCACATGATCATTTACACCAATATATGAATAATCCACAAAATGTTTTTCCAATCTTTGTGTAGGTATCAACAACTTGCCGTTTTGATATTCATATCTGGTTTCACCAAGCAATTCATTAGTTGAATCATAACTTTTGATATTCTTAATTCGTAAACCTGCGCCAAGTGACATTCCTCCTTTTTCTCTTCCAGAAGTATCACTTACTTTTACTATCTGATAACTTAAGGAACATTCTGCCACAGGTATCGAAGAACCTTTGCACTCCGGCACCTCAACCTCCAAAGAGTATTTTCCTGGAGCCAATGTCAATCGCATGGTGTTGCCATACGGACTTCCAATCGAAAAATCAGAAGTTGAATAGCTTTTAATAATCTCACCTGTATCCTCATTTTTCAAACAAGCTTTTGCTGTATATCTTTGCAAGTCTGGGGTATACAAAGAAACACGAAAGCTATATTCTGTTGTTTCCGTCACTGTGATTTCCTTCTTTTGATGACTAACTCCTCCAGTACCATAAGCATTGGCACTACACCCAACAACAGAAACAACAAACCTATCGGCTGCATCCGGATAGTAATATTCGTCATCAAAACGATTAGGCTCATATTCAAAACATGAATAGCCGCCTGTTGGATATGTGAGTTTAGTCAACACTCCTACCTTAGAATATTTTTCCGATGCATAACGATTGGCATTACCCAGATAAGATACGGGGTTCACCAATTCACCTTGTAAGCTATACCTTGGCGAGCCACATAATGTACGACCATTATCAATACCATTAAAATACCCCCAGTAATCCTGAGAAAGGCTTCTAGGAGAAGGCAGTTCTGAATTTTCATAAGCCAGCTCATATATTTTAGAGTTAACCTTTACCCCTGTAAGTTTCAGACGTTTACCAGAAGTTCCATTCTGAGGAGAAGATTCTTTAAAATAATCATAACTAAAAGATATTCTGTCAAGAACATTGCCCCTAACAGTAGATTTTCTTACAATGCCGGCAATTGATTTTGCACCATCTAAATCCATTCTATCTGCTATGCTAAAACTGACAGAATCACGACAAGTGATTATCTTGGAAGGATATACTTTGTAAAAAAATCCAGAAGGATCACCTGTTGTATTAATATACGTTTTATTCTCACCCATAAGCGACATCATTTGGCCTCCTATATCATTGGGATAATTGCTTTTTTCATCAAGCTTTGCTTCTGAATAAAAGGTCTTTACGCCTCCCATACCTTTACTATAATTCATAAAATGCTGAACATACTGGAGTTCTATATGGCTCTTACCATTTTTTCCATCCAATCCGTATATATGAGTCAAAAAATATGAATCCTTATTCGAATATTCCTTAAAAGCCTCAAACTCATAGGTGACGCCATGTTCATCCGTCAATATAATATTTGCAGGATAATGATATTGAAAATCAGAAATAACAATTTTATACTTGCTAGTGTTCTCATCCAATGGGATTGCCACATTCCTTTCCCTGTCAATATAGAACGATACTGAGTTTCCACAAAAATTACCTTGGAAAACATCTGGAGTATAAAATCCCCTGACTAGATCAGAATACATTAAATACTGCTTTTCATTTCCTGGTGGCAAACAAATATCAACAGATGAGCCCGACACAACCATACCCATATTAGCTATATAATGGGCATAAAAAGGACTATAAGCCGAGTACACATGAAAATTGCTTTCAAAATAACTTTGAGGACTATTAGGTGTTTGCAGAAAATCATCGCGTCCACAAACAATATGTTTTATATAGCCACCACAACTTAAGTTCCATCCTAAGCCTACGAAAGTCGCATTTTGCTCCACTTTTATTCCAGAGGCATCATAATATAGTTCTATTGGATATGATACGTCACCAGACTTCACATCAAGCAATGGTATTCTAATGTTCGGGGTACCTGTATATTCTGTCATCGCAATCGTTCCATATTTTCCTAATGAAGCTGCCTCTGGAGTCAGATGATTAAAATCTGGTAACAGCTTATCTATGCTCAAAGAGTTTTCTTGGGAAAATGAAAATGGAACATTGCAACAAACAACAAACAACAAACAGAGTATATTTTTACAACTCCTCTGCTGCATTGAATAGAAATCATAGAAAATAAAACTTTTCATAAGAAACGCATTACTATAGTTAAATTACTCAACGGAGACTTTCTCTGAAAGCATCTGATTGTTTACATTAATATATAAGACATATTCACCTCGTGGCAAATTGCCAAAATCTATTACTTGCTCATATCCATCACCTGCTGGTTGATACTGGTTGAATGACTTCAAGAGCATACCTGATGTGTTACTGAGCACGAACCGCAGTTGACTGTCTGAGGACAAGGAATATGCTATGTGCAATTGCTTACCCGAAATCGTTACGTGATAGGTGATATGAGAAGACGTCTTCGGCTCTTGAGTTTCCTTACCTTGCTGCCCAGCTCGCAACTTTTCATTTTCAGAATCTTCCAACTTTTCGAAGCACTCAACATTGGCCACGCAAGCATATTTTCTCTGCAAGATTTCTCGATTGGCATTTTTCAAAGATGCCAGCAATATCTTGAACACAGGATAGCGATAACCTTGGGCATACCAATCATAAGAATTAACCTCCAACTGCATCTTTTCGGCATTAGGCATTACTTCCGTGCTATCATTCAAAGGAATAATGACTCCATTAACACTCCTCTTGATTAATAAGGTATTGGACAAAGATTCATTGTCTGGAAGGATGATTTTTCCAATATCAATAGCCTTAGTGTTACTTATTCCCCTCAGAACAAAATTTATCTTTGAACTATAAGTTCCGTGCCCTTTGATGTTACACACTAAGGAGTCATTAGCAACAAAGGGATAGCGAAGATACTCAAAAGTATCAACGAAATCTATCTTCACAAGGGATGTCTGTATCTGAGACAAGTACAAGCCTGCTGTAGTTTGCACGAAATCCAGCATCTCGTCTTGCCCTATCATCCTAACCTTTGCAGAATCCTTACCATAGAAGGACACTTCTCTCTCCTTTCCCAAATACTTAAGATTTGAGAAATCCCATGTCGATTCATCATTCTCTGGGATACAGAGCTTTTCTATATCCACTAAGTCATAACGGATACTATCACCAACTATAAGATTATTGGTGAAGCAAGAAAGTTTGGCTTGTTGTGATATAGCCATTACACTACAGCATAACATCAAGCTTGTAAAAAGCAGGTTTCTATTCATTGTAAACATCATTTTTTGTAATATTTTCTAATCAATAAAATTAAAATAATTGATGACAAAATACTATAATACATACCAAACATAATCTGGTTATATAAGCTCTCCACCGCATCATTTCCTATCTTAGTACGACTAAACAATGATTCGCCTATATAGTATAAATCTCCATAGTTTATATCCAGCATCCAATATACCAATTGGGAAAATAACATATAAAAATGTATACATAACAAAAGTATTAAAACATATTTTTTTCATCATTTCGATAATTGTTTTTGCAAATTAAATATAGCAATAACCACCATCAAAGAGATACTTATCCAGTTTGCCATCTTCGAATATAAAATTAC
>JAIJLI010000547.1 GCA_022722495.1 Dialister sp.
TTAAACTGCTTCAAGTATTCGATGCCCTCCATCCAGGTCTTCTCAACCTCTGTGATATCGAAGTCGGTGTAACCGAGACTTGCGATGGTTTTGAGATGAGCAGCCTTGTGAGCAGCATACTTCTCCTCGAAATTGTCAAGGATATCACCTACGCGAAGACCGGTACGGCTAACCTTGTCAGTATAAGTAGGACCGATACCCTTACCAGTAGTACCTACCCTGTTCTTTCCCTTAGAAGCCTCGATAGCAGCATCGAGTACACGGTGAGTAGGCATGATGAGATGTGCCTTCTTAGAGATGTAAAGACGGCTCTTCAAATCATGACCGCTCTTCTCAAGATCCTTAGCCTCACCCATAAAGAGGTCTGGAGCCAAAACCACACCATTGCCGATGATGTTCACCTTACCACCCTGGAAAATGCCAGAGGGGATGCTGCGCAACACGTACTTCTGGCCTTCGAACTCCAAGGTATGTCCTGCGTTAGGACCTCCCTGAAAACGAGCAATTACATCATACTTCGGAGTAAGGACGTCTACGACCTTTCCCTTTCCCTCATCGCCCCATTGGAGACCGAGGAGGACATCTACTTTTCCTTTATTCATAAAAAATCAAATGTTTTGATTCGGTTATTTTTTGTTTTCGTTCTTTATTGCCACCCGCTTACGCTTTTCCTTCAGCTGGCAGGCTGAGCACACTCCGTAAATGTAGAGCGCATAGCGGTCTTTACGGAAGCGGCGCATCTTGGCGTCCTGCAGGAGGTCTGAAATGCCTGGTATGTCCACGTCTATGGCCTTGCCGCATACAGTGCAGATCTGGTGGCAATGGCTTTCGTTCTTATAGCACGCCTCATAACGGGTGCCGTTCTGAAAGCGGTGGCGTATGAGAAGACGCAGCTCGACGAAGAGACGAAGCGAATTGAATAGCGTGCCGCGGCTTACATGAAAATTGCGCTGCGCCAGCTCCTCCACCAAGTCTTCCGTTCTGAAGAATCCTCCAAGGCTGTATGCGGCGTCAAGCACAGCAAAACGCTCGGGTGTCTTCCGGCAATGGTTGGTTTCGATGTAATCAGTCAGTACTGACCGAACCACTTCCTTGACGTCATCTTTCATTTAAATGCAAAGTTACATTTTTTTAAGAAAGTATCCAAATAGATAGCCTAAAAAGCATCCAAACCGAACTCTTTCAGCAGTCTGGCTGTATGTTCGGCATAGGGGCTGTCACTTCCCGTGATATAGTCCAGGCAGTTGACCATGGCATGAACCACGTGTCGATCTGCCTGACGGAAGTCGGCTTCTGCACTTCCGAGCAAGGCTGCATAAGCTTCTGCATCGAGCGGCTTACGCTGTTTGAGCAAGCGTGTGGCGAGATGGTAAGCGCAGATATGGAGACACTTATTGTCGGCATCGAGAAGAGGCTTCACCAAGCGGTCGGCTCCCTCAATATGCTGGAAAAGATTGAACGCAAGAAACTCCGCCAGCTCAATGGAGTCGACGGATGCGGACCATTCTACAGCCTTCTCCACGGTCATCTCTTCCGCAGGACAGAGAAGTGTGGCAAGCATGCGACATTCCCTTATCTTCTCCGCCCACAGCATGTCCGCCAGCTCCATGTCCTTGTCGTAGGAGGAGGCTATGCGTCGGAGGTCGGGTTGGGATATTCCCCAATTTATTTTATAGTCGAGGCCCTTCTCACGCATTGACTGCGATGTCACTCCGTTCATAAACAGACGGAACGACCTCTTGATGGC
>JAIJLI010000548.1 GCA_022722495.1 Dialister sp.
GGGTTCAGGGTTCAGGGTTCAGGGTTGTGGTGGCGGCTTCGCCGCCGTATAAAAGGGGCGATGTCTGAAGGACGTGGGGACAGCCATCCTTTCGTATCGTCATTCCGAGCGCAGCCCTCGATCTCTACTGCACTGCGGTAATCTGCGTGTATGCGCCAAGGGAAAACGATGTCTTGGTGTTGTCTCACATCAGGCAATGAGCGTTCTGCCATAGTGATTTCTCGGCTACGCTCGAAATGACAACGGCGCGAAGCGCTATTAAAACTCCGCGGCGCTTCGCGCCGAACCACCCCCATTGAACCTTTTGAACCCATCGAACCCGTTGAACCACTTGAACCTGTCATCCCCCGCTATCCAGGCCATGAACCAATCAACCATATTTCCTGTATTTATGCTATAATATGTCCACACTCTATATTATAAGAAAGAAGGTCTATTATGCAGAGACTTGTATCCTACAACTACAAAGGCGAACGCCAGTGGGGCGTCCTGTCCGCCGACGGCACTTCCATCTACCCCGCCATTGATCTTGAAGAAACCTACTTCATCCCCCTCGCTGAGACGCTGGGCGATTTCATCGAAAGCGGCGAAGAAGGCCTCCTGAACCTCGCTCACGCGCTTGAAATGAACGGAAAGGACAAAGCCGTCGCTCCGGTCGCACTCGCAGATGTCCGCCTCGAAGCCCCCTTCTACCCCAGAAGAAATGTCCTCTGCGTGGGCAAGAACTATCAGGCACACGTCAAGGAATTTGACCAGAACGCCAATGCCAAGAACCCGGAAGATCCGATCTTCTTCACCAAAGCCACCACCTCTATCATCGGGCCAGACGAGGAAATCGACAGCCATCCCGCAGTCACCCGGGAAGTCGACTACGAAGGCGAGCTCGGCGTCATCATCGGCAAACGAGGCACGAACATCGCGGAAGAAGATGCGATGAAATACGTCTATGGCTACACCATCATCAATGACGTCACCGCCAGAGACCTGCAGAAAAAGCACCTCCAGTGGTTCCGCGGCAAGAGCCTCGACACCTTCTGCCCGATGGGCCCGACCGTCATGGTCGGTGACTGGCCGCTCCCCTTCACCATCTACACGAAAGTCAATGGCAGCCTGCGTCAGGAAGGCACCACCACCGACCTCATCTTCTCCATTCCTAAACTCATCGCGACCCTCTCCGACGGCATGACTCTCCTCCCGGGCGACGTCATCGCGACCGGCACCCCGCAGGGCGTAGGCATGGGCTTCAACCCACCGAAATTCCTCAAAAAAGGCGATGTGGTAGAGATCAACATCGACCCCATCGGGACACTGAGAAATCCGGTGAAATAATATTTCATCAAACGCAAAAGCACGACAATCCAGCAAAGATTGTCGCGCTTTTCTATTGAGGTCAACGAGATAGCGCATCGCCATTTCTAAGGAAACACTGATTCAATCCGTTGTCAGATTGAATCAGTGTTTCCTTGGATAAGGGGAATCCCCGTATCGTCATCCCGAGCGTAGCCGAGGGATCTCTACTGCACTGCGGTAATCAGCACGTATGTATGGACACAGCAGCGATGCCTTGTTGCTGCGTTATACCACCGTCTCGCATGTGCCGTATACCGTCCTGCAAGAAAGATCTCCAGGGAAACACTGATTAAATTGTTGTCAGATTTCATTCTTGGATTTTTATACAGAGCAAGGAATCATCTGACGCGAATAGCGAGCTATTTAAGGAGGATGATGACGAAGCTATGTATAAA
>JAIJLI010000032.1 GCA_022722495.1 Dialister sp.
GGGCAGCTCCCCCGATGGGGAGCCAAGAACGTTCTTCCGCTTAACTTAATAGCATCGTTCCCGGCAGGGCGAGCTTACGGTGGACAAGATACGGATCTTCTTCAAATCCATCTATCAGGACTCCCAAAAGCGGACAATTGAAAGGGGCACCTTCTCTGCACTCATCCCATGTTGTTTGTATGTGGGGATGTGCCAGAAATCAGAACTCATTATACAAGCGAATACCCCGCCTTGCAGGATCCTGTAAGAGCGGGGTATTCGTATCATTGTAGTTTGGTGGGACTATCTGGGTTCGAACCGGAGACCTCTTCGATGTGAGCGAAGCGCTCTGACCAACTGAGCTATAGCCCCATGTGATACTACGTATTATAGCACCACATGAGAGATTTGTTAATAGTCGTTTTACACAGAAGCGAGAAAGATCTTTGGATCACGTTTCATCTGCTACATATGAATGAATCCCAGCACATTCGCCAGAGAAGAGATGAAAATGACCGCGAGGCAGATCGGCGCGAGGAAACGGACGAAAAGGCCATAGACGCATTCATAGCGGAATTTCGAAGACTGCTTCACTTCGTTCTCGATCCACTTGATGCCGACAGTCACCACGATGAGGACGCAGGTCGCAAAGGCCGAGACCGGCATCATGATGGAATTCGTCAGGAAATCAAAGAAGGTAAGAATATCCATGCCAAAAATAGTGAAGGACGCCAGCGGGCCGAATCCGAGCGAAGAAAGAGAGCCTAAGACGATCATCAGGATGAAGACCGCAAAGGTCGAGAAATTACGGCTCCAGCCGCATTCATCCTGAAAGGTGGAGACGCTGGTTTCCGCCAGAGAAATCGCCGAGGTAAGAGCCGCAAAGAGGACAAGGGTGAAGAAGACGACCCCCACGAGAGTACCAAGACCCATGCTGGCAAAGACTTTCGGGATGGTGATGAACATGAGAGACGGGCCCGCATTCAGCATTGACGGATCGCCGCCGGAGAACGCAAAGACTGCCGGGATGATCATAAGACTGGCGAGGACCGAAATCCCTGAGTCGAAAGCGATGACCTGAAAGGTCGCATGCTCCAGATCAAATTCCTTCTTCATGTAAGAGCCATATGTGTAGAGGATCCCCATCGCGACAGAAAGAGAGTAGAACATCTGCCCCATTGCAGAAACGACCGTCATCCAGGAAAAATGGTCCAGGTTGGGCACCATGAAGTAGGTGACGCCTGCCCACGCACCGGGCAGCATGACGGAGTAGCCAGCCACCATGATCGCGAGCACAATGAGTACCGGCATCATGATTTTGGATACGCGTTCAACACCATTCTTGACGCCGGCGAGAATGATGGCAAGGACGCCGGCGGTGAAAACGATGAACCAGAATTCAGCCGCCATGCCGTCAGAAACGAAGGCGCCGAAAAAGGTATCCGTCGCAAGCAGTTTCGTATCACCGGCAAGGTATTCGAAGAGGTAACGGGTGACCCAGCCGCCGATGACGCTGTAGTATGGCAGGATCAGCATCGGAATGACGGCATTGATCCAGCCCCCTGCGGTAAAGAATCCGCTCTTCCCGAAATGATGAAAAGCTCCGACCGGACTCTTTCTCGTGCCACGTCCGAGCGCGGTCTCAGAAACGATCATCGTATAGCCGAAGGTGACGGCCAGCAGAAGGTAGGTCAGGAGGAAGATGCCTCCGCCATACTCTGCAGAAAGGTACGGGAATCTCCAAATATTCCCGAGACCGACAGCGCTGCCTGCGACAGCCAGCACATACCCCATTTTGCCGGAAAAGGTACTGCGGCTACTCCCATTTTGATTTGTCATATGATTGCCCTCCTGTAGAGTACTGAGATTTTTTTATGAATGGTGATCAGGGATTAGATCCAACAGATTCTGCGACTTCTGAAGCGCGAGCGGGATGGCGGGCCATGCTGATGACATCACGCAAGTCATTTTGCCCCCCTGCGATCAATGCTATTAAGTTAAGCGGCAGAACGTTCTTGGCTCCCCATCGGGGGAGCTCCCCGATGGGGAGAGGGGGCTACGCAGCGGTATTGCATGAAAGTGTTAAAATATCAATAGCATCGGACTATTCAACATAGCACGCTATACCACTAGCATGCCCCATCTCGCTGCGCTCGAATGGCGTCTCACTGGATTTTAGCGTCGCTTCGCTCCTAAAAATCCAATTCGCTTGCACACATTGCCTTCGGCACTTCCCCCGAAGGAAGAAGCAAGTCATTACGGCGCTAACAATTTCCTTAACTAAATAGCATCACCTTTATTATCCGTGTCCGCCGCTTTTATCCCTTCTGCTTCCCGCTAATAAAAAATGGCCAGCCTAAGCCTCTATGTCCTAAAAAGCACGGATATGGAATGCCTTATGGCTGACCATCAATGTATATACAGGTTCTCTGGATCCGTTAAGGAAACACTGATTAAATCGTTGTCAGATTTTACTCTTGAATTTTTATACATGACGAGGAATAGCCTGACGCGAATAGCGAGCTATTTAAGGAAGGCTAGGACGAAGTCATGTATAAAAATTTTTGTAGAATCTGATTCTGCGATTTAATCAGCGTTTCCTTAAATCCTCAGACCCCTTTGAAGACACTGAACCTGTTTGTCCATTCATCCAAGATGAATGAACATCAGAGGATAACGGAAGAGTCTCCCCTTATTCTCCGAGCGGTACCCACTTGCCGCCCTTGACTTCGAGGACTGCGAGGTCCATCTTCGGATCGCGGTTTTCATCGAATGCGAATTTACCGGTAGCGCCTTCGAAGTCGCTGATCTTAGCCAGGGTATCGCGGAATTTCTTGCGATCGGTGGTGGTACCGGACTGTTCGACTGCCTGATGGAGGACATACATCGCATCATATGCCTGCGCAGCGAACTGATCCGGTTCATGACCGTATTTAGCCACATACGCTTTACGGAAGTTCTGTGCTTTGTCGGTCTTTCTTTCCGGGTTCCACGGAGTAGCTACGACGGTGCGGTCAGCTGCTTCGCCAGCCTGTTTGATGTATTCCGGGCTGTTGAAGCCATTACCCGCGAGAACATACTGGTTCATGCCCATTTCACGCGCTTTCTTCACGATGAGAGCGCCTTCCTGATAAAGACCGGCAATTGCGATAACATCTGGGTTTGCTGCCTGAATCTTGGTCAGCTGAGCAGAAAAGTCGGTATCTTTATCTGCGAAGGTCTCATCTGCAACGACTTCGAGACCGAGCTTCTTGCAGGCATCCAGATAAAACTGGTGTTCACCGACCATCTGGTCATTGTTATTGGAGTACATGATAGCAATCTTCTTGAAGCCCAATTTTTTCTGTGCTTTTTCTACCACCTGCGGGATGTTCATTTTGCCCGGGATTGCATTACGGAATACATAGTCACCGATTTCAGTGACTTTCGGGCCGGTGGTGCCGGTGCCGAAGACAGCCACTTTGGACTGCTGGGCGATCGGGTCAGCAGCCATCGCTTCACCAGTGGTCATCGGGCCTTCGATAGCGAGGACTTTATCCTGTTCGATGCACTTCTTCATAGCGTTGATAGCTTCATTCTTGACGAGCTTGGTATCATACACTTTAAGATCGATCTTGACCTTGGTGTTCGGATCCTTGTTGATTTCCTCGACTGCGAGTTCGGTGCCTTCCTTCATAGCGACGCCGTAAGCTGCGCCAGGGCCGGTATAGGCGGTGATGAAACCGAGTTTTACGGTTTTGCCGGCATCTGCGCTGCCGGAAGCTGCTTTCTTATCTCCGCCGCAGCCTGCGAATACACCTGCCAGTGCTGCTGCTGCCATAACTGCTGCCATTCCTTTGAACCATTTTTTCTGCATGATTTTCTACCTCTTTCAATAATCAGCTACTCCACCCCAAAAGATCGTATAAAGAAACAAAAAACTCCGCCGGCTTTTCTGCCAGCGGAGGCGCGAACGCGGTACCACTCCGATATTTCACTCTATGCTAAGCCAATGCGGGTAAAAAAAAGCCCCTATCTTCTTTCGAAGATAGGGGCGAAGTCTCGCGGTACCACCCTACATTGTACTTAGCAGTCTTATTCGTAACGTGAATGAAACGCCTGTCATTACTCAGTTCACGACAAGGGCTCTCGAGGGATATTATACAAGGCTCTTCGCCGATTCTCACCATCCATCGGCTCTCTTTAGAAGAAATCAAGTACTTTTTGTCTCGTTCATAGCTTTCTTTGGGGTATTGGGTTTTAGATTGTGATTATTTTACTTCCTGTTTCATGAGTTGTCAAGAGGGAATTTTAGAAAAAGTGAATGGTATCGAGGGATTCGATGGAAGAAGTCCGCCATTAGACTTTAGACGTCTGATGTCTGATATCATCCTAGTCTCTCAGTCTCCTAGTCACCAGTCAGTGTCCGCAGCTGTCCTTGTATGATAGATGCTTCTCGAAATCCTCTATCGTCTCTTTCGACTGGTCATAGCCTTCCTTCAGGTGATCCGAGAGGCGGCCCGTCTTGAATTTCTTCGGGTCATCGTCATCCCTTGCATCATTCACGGTAAGGATGTAGTCCAGCGCCTCAGCCGTATACTGAGCCTTATCTGTCATATGCATGATGAGGATGGATCCTTTACGCACATTTCCTTCCTCATCATAGATCCCATGAGAGATCGCCCCGATCATCGCCTGCAGCGATGGGATAGCATAGTCATCTGTACTCTCGTAGCCTGAAACGATATAGCTGAATCCCGCATCCATGATAGATTTGATACCGCTTTTACTGATGGCGAGCGTCGGGGGACGAAAATAATGTGTCAGCGCCGGTTTCCCATCGACCATGACATCTCCTACCGTTTTTTTGAGCTCTTCATAGGACAGTCTCACATCCTCCGCATACTCCTCCTCCGTCATCGGCGTCATGTTGCCGCCATAATTTGCCGTCTGCCACACCATCGGACGGTGGCGATTCGTATGAGAAGCGATGTCATGCCCATCTTCTGCGATGGCTCGCAGAAGATTCGGATTGTTCTTCACATTCCATGTGATGATGAAAAAGGTTCCCTTCGCGTGATGCTTGCGAAGGACATAGAGCAGATGATTGATTGAAACATCCGTCCCCCAGTCATCAAACGTGAGGAAAATAGTATTGTCCCTGACGTCCTTGACGATGCCTGTATGATCCATCTGCTCCATTTCTGCCTCTGAGAAACCGCGGATGCGATCCGTTTCCGTTACTTTCGGAGAGCCGATATACCGCTTAGCGAATTCATGACGGAAAAGCGATCTATCCAGGGTTTTCTTCGTTTCTCTCCCCCTTAAAGAAAAAAGCACCTTCTCCTCCGGCACAGGATACGTCCAGCGATGTGCCTCATCGCCAAGGACCTCCCGGACAGCTCCCATGCTATAGGCTGAGTCATTCTCTGCATTCGTCTCAGGGCTGTCCAAAAGCGCAGCATATGTCGTGCTGTCTACCTTGTTCTTTTGGATCCAGTCCAAGAGGCCACCCGTAAGCGTGGGATCATCCAAGAAATCCAGGCGCCCGTAGATGATCTGCCCCCGCCCCATTGCAAGGATGAATTTCCCGAAAAGATGGTCTGAAATGTCCTCGACCTTCTTTGCTTCTTTGTCTTTTGTCTGTACCATGTTCACGGTCTGTCCCAGAAGCTCTATGCCCATCGCGCTTGCCGCTTCATTCACCGTTGGACTTTCCGTACCGAAGACCTGACGGGCGATCACCGGGCGCACGCCCAAGAGACACTGCATGTTTTTCTGCAGACGCTCGATCTGCGCGCAAGTCTCATAGAAATCGCCGTCCGTCCCCGTGCGAAGGCCCAATCCCAGCTCATGACCGCGCGCTGCGATCTCCCGCACCGTATCCGTGTACTTTCCAAGCTCAAGCTCCGTCACAAAGAAGGTCGCCTTCACGCCCATCCTGTCCAGATGATCCAATATGTCCTCTACTGACTCTTTTCTCGTGAGACCGCCAAATGTCAGCACGACCTTCTGCGCCGTCGTCGTGAGGAATCGCTCCTTGGGCGCAAGACGCCCTTCATTTTTCTCTCGAAGCGCCTCATAGCGCGCCTTGTCTTCTGCCGTGTACGATGCTTTGCGAGGGACCGCCGGTGTCTCTTGCTTAGAAGGCACTGCCACCCCTGCCGGCTCCTCCGCGCATGCCGCCTCTCCCGCGTATCCCCAGAGAGCGGCCGCGATCGAAAGCGCGATGAGTGATTTCCATTTCTTCTGTACCATAGATGTGATCTTCCTTTTTTATGACAGTAGTCAGGACTGGAGAAAAGATCTCCGCCAAGGAATAATACCTTCGACTCCATCCTCGTATAGCGGATGCTCCGCTTTCTCACATACGAGGTTTTCCATCGTTCCGCATGCGAGGCGCAGCATCCCCATTTTCCATGACTGATCCCTTATCGATCATAAGTTAGCCGCCCAGACGCCAGAGGGAAACGGACGGGATACCGCGATTGGCAGCGAGTGTCGTCCATGCGTCAAGTGTCTCCTCGTCCGCATACCAGACTTCATAGGTGTGTCCGTCTTCCTGATAAGAGAAATGCAGCGCGGCACTCGCCTCGTCCCGTTCCGGTTTCGCCTGATGCACATCACGAAGGCGCACGGCTTCTGCCGTCGTGATGAAGCGGGGTGTCCCTTTGACCAGCCCAAAGAGACCGGCATCTTTCCACAGGCAGCCGCCATTGGAAAAAGCCACCGCTTTTTTACTCGGAAGGGCTTCCATTTTCCGGATGGTCTTCTCAATGAAGGGACCATCCGCCTTCGGCCCCGGACCGCTATGAAGGCCATAGAGATTATACAGCATCACCACATACTCGGGGCCGACGCTGTAGGGCGCATCCATCGGCATCGAAGGTTCCAGAATGATGCAGATCTTTTTATGCGCGGGAATAGACTCCAGATAAAGAAGCTGCGTGAAATGAGCGAACGCTTCTACGAGCTTCGGATCCTTACCGATGCGTTCATAGTCTATATCGATCCCATCCGCGCCGCAGGTCTCTGCTATGGCAAGAATTTCTTTCACATGCATACGGCAGGCATGCTCATCCCTCAGCACATGCCGGAGTATATCTGTATCCTTCTCGGTGCTGTGCCCGTTTGATCTTATGACGTCATTCACAAAGGTCAGGTGAAAAGGAATGCCTGCTGTTTTTGGCAGATCAGATGGCACCTTCAGCTCTCCCTTCTCATCGAAGGTCACCGCAAAGTAAGAAATGCTTCCCCATCGCTCTTTTGTCTTGTCATACGCCTCCCAGCCTTTTCCTTTATCCCAAGAGACCACCCATGCGGACTTTGTCACCGGCGGATGGCTGCCGCTCTTCAAAGGAGCCGCACCGCATCCGGAAAAAAGCAAGAGGGAAGAGGCAGCTGCCAGAGCAAATATGGCGTGTTTTTTCATCAATGTCTCCTTTGGAAAAATGGTTAGTGTGTATTGGCGGGTTCAGGGTTAGTCCACGGGGCGTGCTGCCCCTTGGGAAAGAGAGGCAGCGGGTTCTACAGGTTTAGAGGGTTCAACGGGGGCGGTGCGGCGCATAATCATTGAAAGCGCCGCGGAGTTTTGATAGCGCTGCGCGCCGTCGTCATCCCGAGCGTAGCCGAGGGATCTCTATGGCACTACGGTCAGTATCATATAGGCACTGATACAGAAACGACGCCTTGGTGCCACGTATTTCTGCGTTCACACATCCATCGTTTCCCGGTCTGCAAAAAAGATTTCTCGCTTCGCTCGAAATGACGATACGGGAGTCTGATGTCTCCCAGTCACCAGTCACTCAACCCTGATTTCAAACTTCAGGGTTCAGGGTTCAGGGTTGTGGTGGCGGCTTCGCCGCAATTATAAAAGGCGATGCCCGAAAGTAGTATTCAAGTCACTAGTCTCTCGAGCTTCCTAATCCCTAGCTACTAATCCCTAGCTACTGATTCCAAGTCACCAGCCACTCATTCCTAGAAATGCTTCAAGAACCATCCAAGAACGGACTCCCATTTCTGATTCGCATCGAAGCACCACTTATCGAGACCTGTTAGTTCGCTCGAGTAGATGAGGCTTTCTTTTCCATCCTTGTGCGATGTGATGATGAGGTGCTCGAAGACGCCGTCATAGACATCATCTGCGAGATTTCTCTGGCTCCATGCCTGACTGTTCCAGCCGGACCAAAGGCCGACTTCCCTTCCCGTCATCTCCGGTGCTTCGACATGGGCCGCTTCCTTCCCGTCCAGAAGAACTGTCACCTGATCTCCTCTCATGCAGATCTCCAGCTCGCGGTCAAGACGGGCATGGAAACTCTCCGGTGCTTCATATTCCTTCTCTCCGTCTTTGACGGACGAGGCCTCCCGATTCCTCGTCTCTTCCATGCGGGCAGCATAGAGCTTCGCCTTGTCGGTCGTATCTGCATAGCGGGTGAGTGCGGCAAGGACGCCCATACGCACGCGTTTTTTATCCTCTTCGATGGAAATCGGGGTCTCCCCGTCAAGGACGGAAAGCTTTTCTTCAAAGAGCTTCTTCTCTCCAGCGCCTTTTCTCACTGCGATCACCAGCTTCCCCTGCTCGATACCGGCAGAGAGGCAGGAGGTGAAGTCCTTATTCCCACGGAAGAGTACCTTCTGCCCGCCGAAGGAATTGCCCTCGAGACGGACTTTGATGTCTACATCTCCATAGCTGTAGTGATTTTTGAGCCGCATCAGGCCTTCCTTTTCAGGGAGAGAGGTCAGGATGATGCTTTCTTCCTTGTACTCTCCTGCACCTTTCAGGATTTCCCAATCCTCTATGCGAGTATCGCCCCGCTTGAAGGTGATATCCTGCTGCTTCGTGTCATACTTGATGCGCATCAGCAGATGATTCACCGGCCAGTATGGCTGCGGCTGCATGCGCGTGAGATCGTAGAGCGAGCTGTTTCTCTGATTGAAGGAGTAGCCCTCGCGATTGAAATTAATCGTAAAGAGCTTGCGGATCCATTTTTCATTTTCGTAGGAAACACTCGCTGCATTGCCGAATTTTCCTGTATTCGCATGCATCAGGACATAGACCTGCGGCACGTAGCCCAGATGCTCCTGATAGAGCTCCGCAACGCGGCTGTAGTCATAGCCGATGCGCCGCTTCATATGGCCGAGCGTTTCGACCGGGATGCGGTCTTTATCCCGGATGTAGTCCATGAGATAGTGATTGTAGTCACGTCCGAGGTAGGGACGCATCATCGCATAGGTCAAGGGATCGATCTCTCCGATGAAATTGTGATAGCGATCGTACACATTGATGTATTCCAGCCGGTAGCCATTCGTCCCCAGCTCCCAGAAGGTGGAATCTGTCATGTCCTTCAGGTCCGATGGGCGAAGGAATTTCGGATCCTCGTGATCGAATTTCTCCGGATATGTCATCATGACGCCCTTGAAATTCAGGTCTTCGATGATATTGTCTGCAAAGATCGCGGTATCGCGCCGCCCATCTTCAAACATCAGGTACAATGCCTTTTCAGGAAGAGGCTGGCCTTTTTCATAGTACTTCTCGATGTCTTCCTGCGTGATGGTCACGTAGCCATTGTCCTTCAAGGCCTTCAGGTGCTCGCGGAGCTGCTTCTCCCCGATCAATGTCGAGGTATCTCCGATGCGGTCAACACCGAAGTACGAAAGCGCGATGAAGCCCGTATCGGTCGTGGGGCTCACCTGACTCTCGGTATAGGGCTGGTATGTCTTTCCATGGAAAAAGAGGGTATAGAGCAGGTAGAGCGCCGCGACGACGAAGGCGATTTCCACCAAGGTCCGCGCCCGCTTCACACGGTTCTTATGTCGGGTATACGATTCCTCCCCCAGCGTCATGGCTTCTCACCTGCTTTCTGTTCCGCTTTGTGGTGCTTTTCCATTTCCTTCTTCTTTTTCTTCTCGGCCTCCCGCACATCTGCCGGCGTCATGCGCGTGCCCCAGGTATCCTTCCAGAAGGTGAACCATGCGACCGGCATCTGCCAGAGCAGGACTGCTTCATAGTAGAGGCAGAACCAGATCCCAAAGACCCAGGTAGAGCTTTTTCTGAGGAAAAGCTGCGCCATACTCATCAGCATTGCCATGAGCGCCATGCCGACGAGGAACGTCGTCGGGAAGACGCGGTGCATGAGCGGGATGTAGACTAGATTATAGATCACGACGATCGGGGCTGCGATCGGAACGATAAGCCCAAAGTAGAAGGAGAGCGCCATGAGCGGCTCCTTCTTCCACATATAGCGCGCAGCGATGAGGGATTCACGCAGCCATGAGCGCTTCCAGCGCATCTGCTGTTTCAGAAAAACCTTGTAGCTCTTCGGTACGATGGTCTCGCAGATCGCCGTATCCTGATAGGTCGTGCGATTGTGACGCAGAATGAAATTCGTCAGACTGCGATCATCGCCGAAGGTCGCCTTGCGTCCCAAAAACTTCTGATGAATCCACGCATCGCAGTATTTTTCGACCAGATCCTTCCGGTAGCAGGAAAGCGGCCCCGAGAGGCAGGTCGCCGCATCGAAGAAGCCTTCCGCCGCCTTCATGATGCGGAATGCGATATAGTAGCGCACCGCCTGCATCTTCGTGAGCGAATTCGTATAGGTATTCGCCACATCCGTCCGCCCGCAGACACCGCCCATTTCCTTATCCTTGAAAGGCTGCACGACATTTCTGACCGCAAAGGGCGAGAGGAAGGAGTCCGAGTCGACAAAGACCAGAAGCTCATGCTTTGCCAGTGTCAGCCCGCGCGCAAGAGCTTCTCGCTTGCCGCCATTCTGCGGCTGCACGAAGCAGGTGAGCCGGTCACGAATGTGCGCCGAAGGGTCATCCTCGTCGAGCTTTCGGATGAGTTCTTCCACCCTCTCCACGGAACGGTCCGTCGAGCAGTCATCCACCACGATGACCTGCAGCTTATCCGGTGGATAGTCCTGATTCATACAGGAAAGCACCGTCCGCTGGATCCATGTCTCTTCATTGAAGCAGGGTACGATGATCGAGACACCGGGCGTGAAATGAATATCCACAGGAACCGGTTTATAGAAGATGGCGAAGAAATAGCGCGTGAGCAAAAATCCCGCTGTGATGATGCTATATAAGTAAAGAAACTTATTGAATCGGAAGTAAATGACCGACTCCGAATGCATGAGAAGGATCACAAGCGAGATACAGAGCAAAAGAAAAGCAGAGACCGCGATGAGGTACTTTCCCCGCTTTGACTGATAATACTGGACCAGCGACTTACTGAAATGAAGTCCCAGCGCAAGATGCCCCTCTTTGTCGAAAGCACGCACAACTTCCGCAGAAAGCCCCTTCACCTTCATCTCATAGCCTTCCGGCATATCCCCGGGACGGATCTCAAAAGACAGCATCGCCTCTTTCGGCAGATCTGTCACCGCTTTCTTCCCGTCAGCGATAAAGAGCATGCCCGTCGAGGAGATATCCATACATGTCCCACAAAGCACCTTCTTCTTCCCTTCTGCTGTATAGGTAAGACGTACAGGGATCTTCACCTTGAAGCGTCGGCCCGCCTCGGCACTCTTGATATATTTCTCATAATCCTGATCCCGCCGGATTTTATCTTGTTCACTCGCCTGACGACGGTCCGCATTCGTCCGCCGTCCTGTGACATCCGGCACATAGGGAAGAAGCCGCCGGTCCTCCTTGAGTTCCTGCAGTCTGTCATCTGTACTCATGGGTATTCTCCAATCTATGAGAGGAATGAAAATAGGTGCAGAAGATCCTATGGACTCCAAAGGTAGTGCGCTCGCCATATCCCCGTCGCCAAGGTTGCCTATTCTCCGGCTCCTTAGTTC
>JAIJLI010000549.1 GCA_022722495.1 Dialister sp.
ATTCAAGCTGGTATCCATTTCCTGGTACATGAACATTTTGCCCAGAGAATACGCATTATCAAAATCATAAATGGATGGCTTAAAATGAATACCGGTGTAAATATTTCCGGATACATGTTCATTGAACCCATCGATATGGGTATTGTTGTTATACATAATACGATGAGAACGATCCACAGAGAATACCAGGTTATGTTCTACAGCACCCGTATGGACCTTCCATTTAAAGCCAGCCTGCGCATATTTGTTTTTCAAGAGAAAATACTGCGACCAGATCTTTGTTTTCTTAATATCTCCCATATCATCAATCGTAATTTGGCTTTTATAAATCATACGTCGATTGGTCATATCATTCATTCCTGCATTGAGGAACCAGCTCAAGTTGTCATTTATTTTCTGCTCGTGATTTAGGGTCGTCTGCCACCCATACCAGTCACTGTACATGGCATTGGGATCATCATAACTCTTGCTGGCATCAGGAGCCTTAGGCAGCCAGCGAGAATCGCGGGAAATCGCGAAGCGTCGTTCTGTGCCGTTCAATCGTTCATCCACGTAGCCCGCATAGAAATTAGTTTTGCTTTTTTCCGTTTCATGAGACACATCTACAGAGATATTGTTCTTCTCTCTTCTGGCTCCGGAAATAGACATCCCGCCTTTATCATGCATGCCATATACACGGACGCCCCAAGATCCATCACTTCCCAGTTTCGTACGGCTGATATCAAACTGTTCCCCCCAGTCACCATAGCCACTGTTAGACAGGGTCACACGATTGAAATCTGCTTCACCGGCCCGTTTGGTGTAGAGGTACACAGACCCAGGCTGTCCACCATCCGGTCCATTATAGGATTGCACAGAACCAGAGAGCGTCGCTGCAGGTCCTACCAGTACATCTGCGCGATCAATGGTGTTTGTAACTGGCCCAATGCACATGGTGTAGAAACTAGGAATATCATTCAAATACATGGCAGAACCATTCGCGAGCATGCCACGCATGGAAAAATCTGTCTTAATCAGCGAAGTCCCGGTGCGAATGGAGGGTACATTGGTGAGCACCTGTCCGATTTGTCCTGTAGGAGCAGCCATCATTTCGATGGATTTCGCTGAAATGCTCTGGGCCGTATAGGGCACTGTCATAATGTCCTGCTCCCCTGTCAATCCGAAAGAGGTTTCTTCTCTTTCGAACCCCCCCGGCAATACTTTCGCTTCCACTTGATCATTCTCTGCAGTGACAATGACTTCGTCCAATGTATTGCCGAATGCGGCTTGTCCACTGATCCCCCCAGTCAATGCCAATACAGCCGTCAAAGCCATAACCCATTTTCTTTTCCCTGTCATCCTAGATTCCTCCCAGATAATTAACAGAATGTTTGAAACAAAAAGCGTTTCACTAATTATAATGTACTATTTCATTGACGATTTTACAAATTTGAATTATTGAATGAATGATTCAAATTTGTAAAAGTATTATTTCACTACAGGACATCGCCTGACTTTATTATAGTTTGCAAGTAGAAACAGAATAACCGTGCTCATAGCGAATCTTCTGATTTGCTGACCTATCAAAAGGGGCTGTGAAAAAATGAGGATTCATTTCTTCACAGCCCCTTTTTTCTTTGCTTTCATTTGGTTCAAGGTTCAGGGTTCAGGTGGCGGCTTCGCCGCCTTTTTTAGAAGATGGTATTCTCGTATCGCAGCCTTCCCCTCTAGGGGAAGGTGCCCCGCAGGGGCGGA
>JAIJLI010000550.1 GCA_022722495.1 Dialister sp.
ACGTTCGTTTGCTGTCATAATTTGTTTGATTTTAAAATGATGGTGCAAAGGTACGAATAAATGAGAAGACTACAATGGTATAAACGCGGAGCCGCTTACACAGGTCTCAAGAAATCTGTGGGACAAGAAACTCCTCCTGATGTGTTAAAAACCGGAAATACCTTGGCTATTTCAGATATTTCCCTTATATTTGCACCATGTAAACAATAAAGAAAGGAACACAATTATGGAAGATGTCGTGAAAATAGCATCCTATATCAGCCAGCGCTACGAGCATCAATATGGTACTCGCATTGATGAGATGAAGCTGCACAAGTTGCTTTATTTCACTCAGCGTGAATGCTTGGTTCAGTTAGGAGAACCCATGTTTGGAGCAAAATTCAAGGCATGGAAATATGGTCCTGTTATACTTGAAATTCGTCAGCACTATAAAGATAACTCATTAAGTTTTTCTCTATCCCGAGAAAGTCTCCAAAAATATCAAGGTGTTTTTGATAAGGTCTTTGAACAGTATGCTCCCAAGCAGTCATGGAGTCTCAGTACTTTGAGTCATGGCGAATATTCTTGGAAGAAGGCGCGTGAGGGCTATTCACCCTACGATACATGTGATGTTGATATAGATTTGTCGGATATTCGCAAGGATGCAGAAAGAATCAATATCCGTAGATTCTTATTAGCCCAGTATAAGAATTTTCAAATGTCAAGAGCATGAGGATAACAGAAGAACAAGAACTGATATTAGGGTCCTTACAATGTGAAAGATTGTCCTCTAATATTGATAATTTCAGATTGGTGGATGACTTTTATAATGGAAGGAATCCCAGTATTGTCGATACGCTGCAAAATGAAGCCTATGAGGATGATGCGAATCACCGAGTTGCTTATTATCTGGTAAAGAACAATTCTGGTGAAATATTGTTTTATTTCTCATTGAAGTGTGGCTTGTTGTACGATGAGTTTCTGGAAGGTGACCGTCTGTTAGATATGAAAGCCTTTTATGAGCATATTTTTCAGTTGAGCAAAGATCCTTCATTGCAAGGAACAGATAAAGATGCGGTCAATGCGATACTAGAAAAAGCAAGAACCAAGAAGGGATTGAAAAAACTGGAGGTTGCAAGAGCTCTTCATCTTTCTTTGGATTCAGAGGAACTTTTGAAAATCTTTGGTGAGAATAATAAGAACGTAGGTATCACTTTTGCAGGTGTTGAGATTGTGCATTTCTGCGCAAACGAAGCTCATCGTGATTTTTGGAATCAAACAGGGATACAGCAAAAGTTAGGAACTGTTGTGTTTTGGCAATTCATAGTACCTAAGATTCTTGATTTAATGGAAATAGTAGGATGTGAGTATCTGTTTTTATTTGCTGCCGACTTATCTGAGGATGCCGACTTGGTAAATTATTATGTTGATAATCTAGAGTTTATTGATGCCAGTGAGCATAGTGCTGCTACTCCGATGTATGATTTTGCCTGTCGTTTTTTGTGTCAGGAAACAAGTACATTACAAGAGCGAAGAACCAGCTTCTTTGAGCACTTCAATCCTGATGAGGAAGTTTAAACACTTGCGAATCACCATTCACCCCTGGCTGTCCCATCAAGGTGGCTTCTGCAGCCGCAGCTGTCGAGGTAGAATAACTAGTTAATGAGGAAACCTATACAGATGGACCTTTCCCATTCGGTGCTATGGGATGCTTTTTAAATCCAAAAGCATCTCTAACATCGAGAGTTTCAT